>CALCHA010000152.1 GCA_937901265.1 uncultured Phycisphaerales bacterium | reverse complement strand
TCTTCGGTGGCTTCCTGCTCGGCGACGTCGAGCACGTCGTCAGCGGTGATGATGCCGAGCATGTTGCCCTGGTTGTCGGTCACGGGCAGCGCCACGCGGTCATATTTTTCGAAGGTGTCGACCATCTGCTCGCGATGGGCGGTAGCCTGGATGCTGACGAGGGAACGGTCCTTGACCAGGCGCACCGGCATCTCCGGGTCGGCCATGACGAGGGTGCCGAGGCGCAGCTCGGCGATGAGCTTGCCCTGTTCGAGCACGTAGAGGACGTTGAGCGTTTCCTTGCCGCGGCCGGTGGTGCGGACGTGCTCGAGCGCTTCGCGCGCGGTCATGTCGGGGCGCAGGGCCACGTATTCGGGCGTGAGGTAGCGGCCGGCGGAATTCTCCGGGTAATTGAGGATTCGCCGGGTTTCTTTCAGCTCGTTGGGCGACAGGTTTTCCAGCAGCCGCCGCGTGACTTCCGCGGGCATTTCTTCCAGCAGCCGCACGCGGTCGTCGGGGGTCATCTGGTCAAGAATCGCGCGGCTTGTTTCGCTGGAGATGGACTGCAGCAGCCCTTCCTGATGCTCGACGGGCAGATAGGAAAATGCGGCCGCCGCCTGCTCCTTGGTGAGGACCCGAAAGACGATGCCTTCATCTTCCCCCGGCAAATCGACAATCACCTCGGCGATGTCCGCGGGCTCCAGGACGCTGAGAGCTTCGCGAAGCTCCTCGAAGCGCTTGGCCTGGATCATCTCCTCGAGTTCGGCCTGAAGTATGTTTCCAATCATGAAGGTTCCTCGAATGGTTCGGCGAAGTATCGCCTTGCGTTTCACGAAAGGAAAGCCGGGCCCCCGGGCGGCGAGGTTGCGCGGGGCGTCGCGGGGGCAGGGGGCTGTTCAAATCCGTTGCGCGAAAGGTCTGGATGGATTCAGGAGGAGATTTTCCGAAGGGTTCCGGTGGTGCTGCGGCCTTCGAGGAAAGGGGCCAGAATCACGGTCCCGCCGTTATTTTCCACGGTGGCCCGGCCGACGACTTCCTTGTCGGCGTAGTCGGCACCCTTCACCAGCACGTCGGGCAGGAGCGCATCGATCAGTGCCGCGGGGGTGTCTTCGTTGAAGGCGATGACGTAATCCACCGCCTGCAGCCCCGCCAGCACCGCCAGCCGATCTTCCAGCCGGTTGATCGGGCGCGTCGGCCCCTTGAGCCGCCGGACGCTTTCGTCGCTGTTGACCCCGACCACGAGCAGATCGCCCTGTTTGCGTGAGAATTCCAGATATTTCACATGTCCGGCGTGCAGGATGTCGAACACGCCGTTGGTGAAGACCACGCGGGGGGCCATGCCGTCGGGCTTGGCGCGGCGGCGGCGGGCGAGGGTCTTGCGGAGCTTGTCCAGGAGCAGTTCCTTGCCCAGCGAATCGCCGGCGAGGCGTTGGAGTTCGTCGGTAATCTCAAATTTTTTGATCGGCACGATGCCGAACTTTTCCACCTCGAGGCCGCCCGCGACATTTGCCAGGTGCGCCGCTTCGAGCCACGAGGCCCCCGAGGCCACGGCCATCGTCATCGCCGCCAGCACCATGTCGCCGGCGCCTGTGACGTCATAGACCGTCCGCGGCCGCGTGGGAATGTGCGTGCCCGGCGACCCGGCGGCGACATCTTCGGCGGTCAGCAAAAACATGCCCTGGCGATCGAGCGTGAGGAGGCAGGTCTCGAGATGGTGTTTTTCCAGCAGCGCCCGGGCGAGCCGCGGCGCCGCGTCGAGCGAATCCCCCAGTGTCAGGCCGCTGGCGCGCTCCGCCTCGAAGCGGTTGGGCGTGATGGTCGATGCCCCGGCGTATTTGGCGTAATCGGCCACCAGCGCCGGGTCGACAAGGATCGGCTTTTTCAGCGACCGCGCGATGCCGATCGCCTGCTGGCAGAGGGCCGGGGAGAGCAGCCCCTTGTTGTAATCTTCCAGTGCCAGCGCGTCGCAGGTGGGAAGCAGCTTCCGCAAGTGGGCGAGCAGCTGGGCCTCCTGTTCGGGCGTCAGCGGCCGGGTCACTTCCTGATCCAGGCGCAGCATCTGCTGCGGGTGGCGATGCTGCGCCAGACCCACGAGGCGGATTTTCGCGGTGGTGGGGCGATCGGGGCAGCGCAGGATGGCGTCGGTGTTGACGTTTTGCGCGGCGAAGAGCTCCAGCAGCAGGCGTCCCTGGTAATCATCCCCGCAGGCCGAGGCCACCAGCACCTCCGCCCCCAGCGTCGCCAGCGCCGCGGCGACATTGCCCGCTCCGCCGGCCCGCTGTTCGCGGTAACGTTCCTGCACCACCGGCACGGGCGCTTCGGGGGAGAGCCGCTCGGCGTCGCCGTAGATGTACTCGTCGACCATCACATCCCCGAGCAAAAGGATGCGTGGCCGGGCGAATTTCTCGACCAGCGAAAGGAGGGCTTCTGTGTCCACGGGGGTCACCATCGGCCTCATGGTAAATGCTGGCGGGCGATCGGTAAATGGCCGTCCTGTGG
Organism: uncultured Phycisphaerales bacterium; assembly: GCA_937901265.1. Taxonomy (GTDB): domain Bacteria; phylum Planctomycetota; class Phycisphaerae; order WQYP01; family WQYP01; genus CALCHA01. The sequence continues at coordinate 6,293 of CALCHA010000152.1, read as the reverse complement.
AGCTTGCGACGCTGGAACGCCCCGCCGCCGCACCTTCCCCTTCGTCCATTCCGCGTGTCGAATTGAAGCTTTCGCGGAGGGCGGGTACAATACCCCGCCTCAACCCCAAAAAGCCCGGGTGGCGAAATTGGCAGACGCGCTAGCTTGAGGTGCTAGTGGTTAACACCTTGCAGGTTCGAGTCCTGTCCCGGGCAATTTTCCCCTCCTCATCGCAAATCCTCGCTGGCCGTCGTTGCCGGGGCGATTTTATCGCCCGGGAGCCCGTGGTTAAGCCGGGGGTCCGTGCATTCGATAACAGAGATAAGCCGAGGGTGTTCCCTCGCTGAGTTCTGTGGAATGCGCTTGTGTCCCTGCATCGCTACAAAATCGCCCGGGGTCTGACGCTGATCGAGTTGATCATCGCGCTGGCCATCACCGCGGTGACCGCGGGGATTCTTGCGGTCCTCATCAACGCCACGGCCGTGGGCACCAACGCCAGTCAGGATGGCCGCCGCGGCCTGGTGCGCACGCAGGCCATCAAGGCCCAGGTGGGCGATGCGCTGGTGAACGCCCGCGCCATTCTTGCGGTGGGAAGCAACGCCATCGTCTATTGGACCGGCGATGTCGCTGGCGCGCCCACCCCGGCCGAGGGGGCTGTGAACCTCAGCGAGCTGCGGCTGCTGGAAGTGGATGGCTCGGGCAACCTCAACCTCTACGCCTGCCAGTGGCCCGCGGGGTTTTCCAACACCAGCATCATCGCCGCCGACCAGATCTATGCCCCCAACACCGACTGGCTCGCCGCGGCACAGACGGCCAAGGGCAGCGGCTATTTCCCGGCGACCCTTCTGGCCAGCAGCGTCACCGGCATGACCGCCTGTCTGGATGCCTCGACGCCGACGGCGGCACGCATGGTCCAGCTCACGATCACGATCAACGACGGCGTCTCGGCTCGGGCGGTGCTGATTGGTGCCGCCCTCCAGACGCCGCAGGCGCCCCAGTGACCTTTTTACAAGGCGGAGGATCGCCATGAAGAACGCCTCTTTCTCCCCCCGCCGTCGTCACCATCGCCGCCGCGGCGTGGCGCTGCTGCTGGTGATGGTCGGCCTGGTGGTCTGCACGCTGCTGATCGCGGGCTTCCTCTCCACGCAGGGAACGTCCATCGGCATCGCGCGCAACGAACGCGACGCCCAGAAAGGCCGCAACTGCGCCCAGAGCGGTATTGACCTCTGCTACTGGCTGATTCAGAACCGCTCCGATTGGCGCACCGCGATGTCGCCGGGGCTCTGGCTCAACAACGCCGCGGTGGGCGACGGGACGGTCTCCGTCACCGCCGCCGACGGAGGCTCCACGGGCACCTTCACCTCCGACCCCACTTCCCCCGTGCTGCTCACCGCCGTCGGTACCGCCGGCGGACGCAGCTTCACCCTCACCTGCCGCGTCACGCCGACCGGCGGCGGGACGGTTTTCCGCGGCGGGGCCTTCGCGCTCGGACAGCTCATCCTCCACAACTCCGCTTCCGTTGATTCCTACAATTCCTCCGTGGCCTCCTACAACGCCGCCGCCCCCGGCACCAACGCCCTCTTTGCCAGCAACTTTAACGGCACCGGGGCCCTCACGATGGATGGCTCCTCCAGCTTCCGCGGCAGCTTCGTCGGGGGGCCCGTCTCCTCCCTCGGGAACATCGTCAATGCCCTCCTCGGCCTGCTCATTCCCTCTTCCACCAGCCAGGCTGCGCAGTCTTACATCCCCGGCCAGATCGTTCCCCCCAACACCGTCGGCCTGCCCACGTTTGGGGCTCTCTCCATCTCCGCGGGGCCCGGCGGAACGGTTCCGGTCGCGCCAGGGCAGTACACATCGATCAGCGTCAACAGCGGCAACGCGAGACTGCAGTCGGGCACCTACCGCATCACCGGTGCCCTGACGAATGCCTCGGCCCTCGTCGTGCCCACCGGCAGCACCGTCAACATGGTGGTCAGCGGCGCACTTACCTCCGCCAGCAGCATTCAGGTGCAAGGCACCGGGGTGCTCAACATCTACTTCGCCAACACCGCCACCCTGTCCGGTTCGGTCAGCTCCGCCGGCGGCGCCGCCAACCTGCGGTTCCTCGGCCTCGCCAGCGCCACCAACCTCACCATCAAGAACAGCGGCAACGTCACCGCCTCCATCTTCGCCCCCCAGGCCTCCATCTATCTCACCGGCACGTCCAAGCTGTTCGGCGCCATGGTCGCCCACGATGTCACCATGGACACCAGCGCCGCGTTTCACTACGACGAAGCCACCAAAAACATCCGCATCGACAACATCACCGGCGGCAGCGCTCCGCAGGGCACCGCCGACTACGTTCTCTACCGCGTCGGGGCTTCGTAACGCCCCGCGCCAGCAACGCCCCTCATCCCCCGCCCAGCGCTGCGGTCACGATCTCCTGCGCCTCTTCCACAATTTTCTGCAGGTGCGCCTCGCCCTTGAAACTCTCGGCATAAATCTTGTAAATGTTCTCCGTTCCCGACGGCCGCGCCGCGAACCAGCCGCTCGCCGTCTCCACCTTCAGGCCCCCGATCGCCGCACCATTGCCCGGCGCCCTGGTCAGCTTCGCCGTGATCGCGTCCCCCGCAAGCGTCGATGCCTGCACCGCCTCGGGCGAGAGCTTCGCCAGGCTGGCCTTCTGCGCCGGCGTCGCGGGAGCGTCGATCCGCGTGTAGTGCGGCATCCCGAATTCCTCGGCCAGCGCCGCAAAATGCAGCCCCGGCTCCTTGCCCGTCACCGCCGTGATCTCCGCCGCCAGCAGATTCAACAGCGGCCCATCCTTGTCCGTCGACCACACCTTCCCATCACGCCGCAGAAAGCTCGCCCCCGCGCTTTCCTCCCCCCCGAAACAGATCGATCCATCGAACAGCCCCGGCGAAAACCACTTGAAGCCCACCGGTACCTCGCGCAACTGCCGCCCCGCCCTGGCCACCACCCGGTCGATCATGCTGCTGCTCACCAGCGTCTTGCCCACCGCCGCTCCCGTGGACCACTCCGGCCGATGCGTCAGCAGATACGCAATCGCCACCGCCAGGTAATGGTTCGGGTTCATCAGCCCCGCCGACGGCGAGACAATGCCATGCCGGTCCGCATCGGGATCATTCGCAAAGGCCAACTGGTATTGATCCTTCAGCCCCACCAGCCCGGCCATCGCATAGGGACTCGAGCAATCCATGCGAATGCGCCCGTCGTGATCCACCGTCATGAAGGAGAACGTCGGATCGATCCGCTTGTTGACCACCTCCAGCTGCAGCCCATAAGCCGCGTTGATCGGCTCCCAATAGGGCAGCGACGCCCCGCCCAGCGGATCGACCCCAATCCGCAGATGCGCCCCCCGGATCGCCTCCATGTCGATGACGTTCCGCAGGTCCGCCACATAGTCCGTCACGAAATTCATCCCATGGGTCGTGGCCGCATGGATCGCCACCTCGTAGGGCGTCCGCTTCACCGCCGCGTTGCTGCCGCGCAGCAGCTCGTTCGCCCGGTCCTGCACCCAGCGCGTCACGTCCGTATCCGCAGGCCCGCCATTGGTCACGTTGTACTTAAAGCCGCCATCCTCCGGCGGATTGTGCGACGGCGTGACCACGATCCCGTCCGCCAGGCCGAAGCTCCGCCCCCGGTTGTGCACGATGATGGCCCGCGAAATCACCGGCGTCGGCGTGACCCCGTCGCTCTCCTGAATCATCGTGTCCACGTTGTTCGCCGCCAGCACCTCCAGCGCGGTGCGCTGCGCCGGTGCCGAGAGCCCATGCGTGTCTTTGCCCATATACAGGGGCCCGTTGATCGACTTGCTTCGGCGGTAGTCGCAGATCGCCTGCGTGATCGCCAGAATGTGCGCCTCGGTGAACGTGCCGCGCAACGACGAGCCGCGATGCCCGCTGGTCCCGAAGCTCACCCACTGCGTGGGATCGGCAAGGTCCGGTCGGCGGGCGTAATACTCGCGCTCCAGGCGGCTGACATCAATGAGAAGATCACGCGGCGCTGGTTTGCCGGCAAGGGGAGAAATCGTCACGCTCATGGCTTCTGGCCTCCATTGGCGAAATCGGCCGCGCCCGCGGCACTGGCGAAAGCATAATGCAACCTATGCCCCTTCACACACCCTCTCTTGTCGCTATCCCCAAATGATGAGCAACCAAAGACCGCCCGCACCCCGTTTCGTGCCGTCGCCTTGGAATATCGTTTCTCCCTTGGCTTGCATAGATTCCCCTTATCCTGCATAACATAGGCGGGTGCAGGGGAACAGCCCAGTGCTTTTGACCGGCCGCCACACTTTGTGAGCAGCCACTCTGCACACTCTCTTTTTGTTTTGGAGCGAATCAATCGTGGTGAAAAAGAACAGCCCCTCGGCCCCCGCCGACAATGCCTTTGCACGCAAAGCCCTTGAAGCTATCACCCAAATTGAAGAGGAAGCTCAACGCCGCAAGGGGGAACAACTCGACAGCCTGCGCGAAGCGCTCGGTAACATTCAGCAGCGCATGGACGATCTCGACCATCAACGCGGCCAAGTCGAGGAAGCCATCAGCCGCATCACCGGCAAGTCCGCCGCCGCCCCCACCCGCCGCCCGCGCAGCAATCACGACGAACTCCGCTCCCGCCTGCTCCGCTGGCTCGCCGGTCACCCCAATCAGTGGTACACCGCGTCCGACCTGCAACGCGAATTTTCGGAACTCGAAAATATCACCTCCATCGCCATGTTCCTCAAAAAGTCCATCACCGACGGTCTGGTCAAAGTGGATAAAACCGGCGGCAACCGCAACACCAAGTACGCCGCCGCCGACGAAACTTGAACCCGTCGCGTTTCTCCTGCTGTCCTCCGACGCCCACGGCAAGGTCCCTCATGCTCTCCCTTCCCATCCTCCTCCTGCTCGTTGTTTCCGTGGGCGTCGTCATCTTCAGCGGCCTCTACATCTGGTACATGAACCGCCAGTGGTTCGGCGAAAGTGGCGGCACCCCTCCCACGCCCCCCGAGACGGCACAAACCGCGGCACCCCGCCCTCCGACAACGCCTGATCCGTGAACCGCACCGCCGCCATCGGCGTCGCCGCCTGACACAGACAGCCACGGCAAATTTCCTGTCCTCTTGCCCATCAAAGAACAAGCCCGCGACCCTTTCGAGCCGCGGGCTTGTCCGCTATTCACATCTCCCCCCGGCCCCCTTTACCGCACGCCGCTGGAGTCACTCGCGCGGCCGCTGGTGCCCCGCGTCGAGACCCGATTCCACGAATCCCGCGCCGCTTCCTTTGCCCGGTCCCATTCCAACTCCGACTTGCCCTTCGCCTTGTCCCAATGCTGACGCAGCGACGATTCGGACTCATCAAACGACTTGCCCGGATACTTGGCCTGGGATTCCCAGCCATATTGGTACGCCGGGGCATAACTCTCATACGCGGCACCCTTGGTGACGTACGGCCGCGAGGCGTAGTTCTGCCGCCAATAGCCATGCTCTTCCGTCGGGTTAACGTTCTCGGCAACGCCCTTGCCGATCAGCCCGCCGACCACCGCCCCAACCGCCGCACCCACGACCGCCCCGACTGGACCCGCCGCGCTTCCCGCCACCGCACCGGTCATCGCCGCGCCGGCCAGCCCCGCGCCCACACCCACCGCCGCCCCGCCGACGGCCGCACCAACGCCCGTCCCCACCGGATGTGCCCCAGCCCGACCGCTCAGCGGATCGCGGTTGGCATCATCCTTCGATTGTTCCACGGCCGTCTTCTGGGGTTCAACTTTGCGTGTCTCGTCTGCCATGATTGCTGCTCCTGTTCGCTGGATCCTCAAAATACCGCTCCACGACGCCGTGCCGCGGACGCGCTGGGCTGAGTTGGTCGAAAATGTCTCGGCCTCACCCTTCCCCCATACCTAAGCAATCCCCATGCCGCCTCATCCATACCCCAGACCCGCCGCAGCAAAACCCCACCTCCACCTCCCTCATGTTTAGCGGCGTTGCAACGCAACGCTTCCCGCCATCAGACCTTTACTCTCGCCCGGACGCGATCTCGCAAATCGATCGCCACGACCTGGCATTTCCACATCTTCTCAATCACCCCCTCGCACATTGCCCAATACCTCTCCCCTTCTTCCTTGCCCAGAACCTCCTCAAAATCAACGACGACGGGCGCTCGCCACCGCTCATAGTTCTCAAGCACGACAATACGCGATTCCACGTTATCAACGCCGCGGACGCCAGCAATGCATAGCGCTCGCTCCCTCTTGGCTGCGCGTCCACCCACGCCCGCGCCCGGCAAATATCCCGCGTCATGACGATTGGGTAGCTCTTGCGCACTTCTTCATCA
>CALCHA010000151.1 GCA_937901265.1 uncultured Phycisphaerales bacterium | reverse complement strand
GGCGGCTGCGGGGCGAGCGGCGGCCTTGGGCAGCAGGGCGTTACGATTGTAGCTTACCGTGGCGATCTGCAACTGCACCTGGAGGTTGTCAACGCCTTCCTTGTCCTTGGGCGTCAGACCCACGCTCAGCACCTTCACCGGGAACTTCGGATTCTCGAGCTGATTGAGCAGGTGCGACACCGAGCTGAAGTTCCCCGTGCCGGTGAATTTCACCGTCTGGGGCACGAATGCCAGCTTGTCATCCGCCATCGCGGGATCGGGGCGAATCGTTGAAATCTGAATCCGGCTTTCCGCCGCGAGGTTACCCACCGCCGTCGATGCCTGCAGGCTCGCTTCGTCGGGGCTCTCCTTGAGGGTCCCGCTCAAATATTCCTTCCATGTCACGTCGGCGGTCTTGGCCTCGCTGATGGTCCTGTTGTAATAATTTTTGTCTTTCACCAGCTTCGCCCGCTGCTTCTCCAGGGTGCCGCGGTAGGCCAGGAACGGACCAATCGCGATGTAGTAGAGGGCGAGCAGCGCCAACAGTGAACCGACCACGATGGCCGTCGTTCTTTCACGTTTATTGAGTACCACGGAGTTCTCCTGGAACGGGGGTTCTGGGTCCTTGATTCTGCGGCGCGGGCTTAGCGTGCCGGCGCGGTCGCCGGGGTGTTGCTGGGCGCACCGGCGGCTGGAACCGCCGGACGCGTGGTGTCGGTGGCTCGCGCCGCCGGAACGGTGGGTATTACCGGTGTGACGGGCACGGGCGTTACCGGCGTTCCCGGCGTTTCCGGCCGTCCCGTCCTGCCGGGCGAGGTGCCACGATTGCCTGCGCGCCCGCCCGTCACGGGTGCTGCTGCTGCTCCCGTCGCGGCTGCTGCCGTCGGCGGGCTGTAGTTGAAGTCGATCACGAACGTGTAGTCGGTCACCGTCGAGCGCGACGCGCCCGGGGTCGGCTGTTCACCGCCCCGGCCGCCACGGCCGCCACGGCCGCCGTTGGGCGTCCCGCTGGTGGGCGTGCCGGCCACGGTCGTGCGGTTCTCCGAGATGCTAACGACCTTGGCCAGCGGAAAACGCCCGCTGGTGAGCATCTTGTTTACGATTTCCTGCGGAATCCGCTGATTGTCCGCCTTGCCGGTGATCGTCCCCTTGAGCGTGCCGGTCGCCGGACGCGTCGTGGCCACGGCCATTCCGGGCGTGGGACGCTCCGGCTTGATCGGGTTGACCAGCGGCGCCAGATCCAGCTTCGTCGCATAACACTGGCTGGGCGGGAAGGCCTTGGTCACATCCACAAAGCAGTTCAGGTAGGGGTCATGACGACCGCCATACCAGCTCTGCGCGGTTTCCACGTTCTTGATCAGCGCTTCAGCCGCCGCCAACTCGGACTTGTGCTTGTCGAGGTTGGCCTGTTCGGCTGCCAGCGTCGCGGCTTCCGACTGCGTCTCCCACACCAGCGCGCCGACCGCCAGGGCCAACACCACCAGGATGCCGACCGCCCAGGTCATCTTCTGCCGCGTGGTGCTTTCGACGGGCGCCTTGAGGCGTGTGTCGTTAAAGTTCACCGGCAGGCCGCCCTCGAGGTAGGGACAGGTCGCCAGCGCCACCGCCGGGGCGAAGCGCGAGGCTTCCGCCGTCAACTGCTGTCCGCCCACACCCATGGCCGTCAGATTCTGCGCTTCCACCGGCATGCCCAGGCGAACGCTGATCGCCGAGCGCGCCGCTTCATCGAGTCCCGTCCCGTCCCACAGCACCAGCTTGCGGTCGGCCGGGGGCGTGCCGTTCTGCGGAATCCCCGCGAAGGTGCGCCGCAGTTCCGCGACCAGTTCCGGCGAGCCCGAGCCCCCCATCGCCACCGCCGTGCCCCCACCCGCCATGGCGGGCGCCGCGATGCCGGAGGTCGCAAAATGCCGGATACGCTGCAGGCCATGCTCCATTTGCACGGCCAGCTCCGCCGACTTGCCCCCGAGGTACACCACGATGCCCTCCGGCGCGGCCAGCGCCTTGCTCGCCACGCCCAGCGCGGCGACCGACGGCGTGATGCCATCAACGTTGATTCGCGCCGCCTCGGCGAACTCGTGAATCTGCGTCAGCCGCTCCCTGGGCACCGCCATCAGCAGCACCTGTCGCGGCTGTTTGGGGTGCGAGTCGCCGGCGTAGTCGTAGACCATTTCCTTGAGATCCGCGGAAAACTCGCCCTCTGCCTGCACGCGAAGCAGCGTTGCCGCCGTCTCGGGGTCGGCGGGGGGAAGGTCCTTGGGCTTGATCACCACCCACCGTGCCGGCAGGCCGATGATCGCCTCCCGCGCTCCGAAGGCATGCTGCTTGAGAAACGCGCCGAACGCCTTGCCGGCGCCTGCGAGTTGCGCCGCACTGGTGCCCTCCGGAAAGGAAAACTCCGCGTACCGACGCACTTCCCGGCGCCCACCGGCATTGGCCACTTCCGCGACCAGAATGGTCTGCTCGTTGATCGCCACGCCCAGATACTTATTTGATCGCCGTTGTGCCACGGTCAGAAGCCTCCTGTGAAGTTTTGGTTGCCCGTTACCTGCGGCTCCTTGCCTGCACGCAGATCCAGTTGAATCTGCGGGTCCAGCGGCCAGCCCTCGTCGGTGATGTCCTTGCGGTACAGAATCTTTGGCGGGGTGGAGGTCGCGTCGACCACGATGCGCACCCGCTTGAACGCCCGCCCATCCTTGCTCGCCGCCACAATGTCCGCCGAGTAATAGTTCGATGTCGCCGAGATGTAATTCGCGATTCCCTGTGCCGCCGTCGAGGAAATCACCCCCGACAGCCAGTCCGTCGTCGTCGTGTCCACCCCACCGCCCGTGCGGCCATCGATGATTGCCTGGGCGTCGGTGTCGGCCAGCCCCGGCAGACAACGCAGCACCTGCAGCGGCGCCGTGTTGATGTTGATCTTCGCGAAGGGCGGCGCGGTATTCCCGCCACCACCCCCACCACCACCACCGCCGCCGCCACCGGCGGGCGTGGGGTCCGGCTTGGTCCACACCGTCACGAAGGGAAAGAAGCCGCGCGGATCCTGGTCGGGCGTCGAAACCGCCGCCCCACCGTTGCTCGCCGCCGATTCCGAATCTTCAATGAAGCCATTGCGGTTGGTGTCATATCCATAGAGGATGTCGGGCGTCACATTCATCACCAGGTTCAGCTCCCCCACGCTGTCCATGGGGCCATCCTTGCAGTGATAAGGCGTCGGCAGGGCCATGTAGGCGGTGTCCTCCGCCCCGTCGGTGCCCGTCACTGTATCGTCGGTGTCGACCCAGTCCACGATGCTGTCCGCCGCTTCCTGCGTCATGTCCGGCAGGTACATCATCATGTCCGCGGTGGCGTAGTTGAGGTTCAGCTTGCCCGATTCATCCGTGATGCCGAAGGAATATTGCGAGGCGTCATAGCCCACGATATCGTCGCCGCAGTTCCGCAGAATCCAGAAGTAGCCATCCCCCAGTTCGATCGCTTCCGCGGGCGTGTCGATCACCGTCAGTGCGTCGCCCGACATGGCGTCGGTCTGGCAAAGCACCCACTGCTCCGCCCCGCGCTCGGTCTCCGTGGCCACCATCTGCGCCAGCCGGTTCTGCGTCGCGCGATTCGCCACCCGGATCCGTTGCCCCATCACCAGGCTCATCGTCACCAGAATCACCATGATCCACGTCACCAGGATCAGGATCACCCCGCGCCGCCGCCGGCTTGCACGCGTCTCGACTTTCGGCTCAATGTTCATTTCATTGCCCCGTCTCTGTCGAACTATTCGTCAGCGTCAAATCCACGTAGCAGGCCATGCTCACCACTTTGACAATCCGCTTCACCTGGTCTTTATCTATCGCCTGCCCGGGGATTGTCGGCGGGTTCAGCTCCAGCGTGATCCGCACCGCCACCGGGATCCCGTTGACCGGGTCGGTCACCGTGGAATCCCACTGCGTCTGCCAATCCAGACCGTCATAATACTCCACCTTGAACAGATTCACCCCGCGGCAGAGCACTTCCATTTCCGCGTCAAGGTCCGGCTCCTGATCCGCCAGCAGGTTCGACTGCACCCGCCGCACCAGACAATTCTCCCCATCGATCATTTCGCAGGTGTATTCCACCCGGCGGAGATCCGCGTTCACCGGCTCCGTGCCTCCGGTCACCCCGCCCAGATTGTTCGCAAAATTCGCCCCCACCCGCTGGGCGCCGCCGCTGACGCCGCTGCCGGCATTCTGAATCTGCGTCGGTCCGCCGAAGGGAATCATCGGCGTGTCCGTCGCCGCGTAAAACCACACATCGTCGCCCGCATCCCCGCCGTCGACCCCCTGAAACTCATACGCCAGGGGCTGCGGCGGCGTGGTGGCCGCCCCGGTCGCCCCGGTCGACCCCGTCGCCGAGGTGTCCTGCAGCGTCACATCCCCCGCGGGCATCAGTGTCGAGGCAAAGTCGCGCGACATCACCTCCATGGCGATACCCGCCCGGGTCACCGGCTCAAGGGCGTTCTCCGCGGTCCGCTTGGCGTGAAACGCCGTCGAAATCGTCGAAAACAGTGCCAGCGACAGCACCGCCACGATCGCGATTGCCAGCAGCAGCTCGATGAGCGTGAACCCGCCCGCGCGCCTTTGCTTTGGAAGTTGTCGCTCATGCATCGTCATTGTGCGGCCGTCTGAACGGGTTGCTTTTCCTGGTCATACATCGCTGTCGACAGCGATACCGAATACTGCTGGCCATGCGACGTCCATGTGACGTCGCAGCTCACCAGATGAAGATCGCCACTGCCGTTGTACTCGCTGTAATCGGTGGTGCTCACCGTCCAGTGGTACATCGCCGGCCGCGAGGGATCGTCGTTGGGCGAGTCGTCGCCGCTCTGATCCCCGTTGAGCCACTGCCACGTCGCGATCTGCTCTTCCAGATGCCGCTGAGCCACGTCGCAGGCCTCCGACTTCTGCCGGATGAAGCCCGCCGTCCGCACCATCAGCGAGAGTCCCTGGTACACCACCACCACCAGGATCCCCACCACGATCACCGACGTGATCGCCTCGATGAGCGTGAATCCCCGTGGTCGCGCCGTCCGTCTCCGTTGTCGTCCGCCCGTCCGCATCAGCGTCCCCCCTGCATCTGCACGTGGTAATTCTCGCTGATCGACAGGCACACAACATTGACCTGCTGGTTGTCTTTATCCGTGATGGTGATCGTCCCCATCTCGGTGCGACCGGTCGGATAAAAATGCGCCACCTGGTCGCCATTGTCGCCCCGCGGAAGGTCCGATCCGATCGTCAGGTCGCCCGCCACGCCCGGCAGGCGTACCGGCTCTCCGGCATCCCCCGGCGGCGTCTGCTCCGTGTTGTTCGCATCCAGATAGGTCACGTACACCGAGTTGGTCCCGATATTCAGCAGGTACACCCGGCCCTCCGAGATCGCCTGCGACCGGGCATACTCGGCCAGAGACACGATCTGCGTCGCCGTGTCGCCCACGCGGCGGCCGGCGATGAAGTTTCGGAGGTTGGGCGCCGCAATCGCCGCCACGATGGCCATGATCAGCATGACCAGCACCAGCTCCATCAGCGTGAAGCCTCTGGCGGTGGAGAAATTGTTGCGCCCAACCTTCATGTCCCTGCCTGTGTTGCTTGTGGTTGCTGCTGCCCTGAGCGGCGTTTAGCGCGCTTCGGGGGCGTTGGTCACGTCGTCCGCCGTGCCTTCCTGGCCATCCTTGCCCACCGACACCAGGTCGTAGCCCTGCGTGTTCAGCGTGCCGGGATAACGGAAGATGTAGTCAAAGCCCCAGGGGTCCTTGTGCACCGATTCCAGATAGGGGCCATGCCAGCCGCTGACGTTCGGATTGATCACCAGGGCGTCCAGGGTTGGCGGATACCCGCCGGTGTCCACTTCATACGCGTCCACCGCGGTCTTCATGTTCGAGATGTCGGTGCTCGCCGCCGTGATCTTGGCCTGCTCGCCGCGCGCCACGAACTTCGGCACCACGACTGCTGCAAGAACCGCGAGGATCGCCATCACCAGCAGCAGTTCGATGAGCGTGAAGCCCCCGTGCGCCCGGTGTCTTTTATTCTTCACCATGATTTGCTCCTTGAGTCCTTCGATTCGGTTCATAAAAAACACGTTTCTTTGCCGCGTCCTCCGGCCGGAATGGACGGGCCTGTCACATAGTTGCGCGACTGCATCCGATTATTTCATGACTTCCTGCAGATTGAAAATCGGCAGCAGCATCCCGATCACCACCGTCCCGATGAACGCCGCCATCAGGAACAGCATCAGCGGCTCGGCCAGCGCTACCAGCATCCGCAGCTTCCCGTCCAGCTCATGCTCGAACGTCACCGACAGACGCATCAGCTCCTTGTCCAGCCGCCCCGTTTCCTCCGCCACCGCCACCATTTCGATTACCGACGGCGGGAACAGGTCCGGGCTTGATCCCAACGCCTTCGAAAGCGCCTCGCCCCGCTGCACTTCCTCGATCGCCTTGTTCACCGTGTCCGACAGCGTCTGGTTGCCGATCGCGTCCCGCGAAGTTCGCAAAGACGATATCAGCGGCACGCCCGAACCCACCAGCGTTCCGAGCATGCGGCAGAAACGCACCAGCGCGAAATGCGCCACCACTTTCCCCAGCATCGGCGTCCGCAAAATCAGCTTCTCGATCGTCCGCTTCCCCGCCTCCGTCGCCGCGATTCGACGATACAAAATCACCAGCACCACGATCACCCCGATCACCAGCGGGGCGTAGTGCTGCACCACGTAGCTCGCCCCGATGATCGCCTGCGTCAAGGCCGGCAACTGCCCGCCGAAGCTGGAGAAAATTGCCGTGAACCGCGGAATAAAAAAGGTCAGCAGGAACACGATCACGCCCGCCGCCAGCACCGCCAGCACGCAGGGGTAAATCATCGCCGCCTTCACCTTGCCCTTCAGATCCGCTTCGCGCGCCCGGAAGTCCGCGATCTGGTTCAGCACCACTTCCAGAAACCCGCCCGCCTCGCCCGCCTTCACCATCGCGATGTACACCGACGAAAAGCTCTTGGGCCACTTCGCCATCGAATCCGCCAGCGACGTCCCCTGCACCACCTCATCGTGAATTTCGCCCCACAAATGCTTCGCCGCGGGATTCGACGCCTCCCGACGCAGCAGGTTCAGCGACCGCGCCAGCGGCACACCGCCAGCCAGCAGGTTCGCCAGGTCCCGGGTGAACGCTTCCACCAGCTTCATCGACACCCGCCCGGCGTGCCCTACCGCCTGCTGCCGCATCGCCGCGCCGGCCTTCTCCTCGCTCACCTCCAGCGGGTGCAGACCCTTCTGCATCAGCGACGATATCGCCGCCGCTCGTGATTCGGCCGTCAGCGTCCCGTTGCTCGACTGGCCCTTGGTGCTGATCGCTCTATAGCTGAAGGTCGTCATAATTCTTTACCTGAAAGGCTTCCTCTTGGTTCCTGCCGCAAGCACACACCTCAGACGTGCGCGTGCGCCAGCATCGCCGTCTCATCCTTCGTGTTGCTCACCACTTCGCCGATCGTCGTACGCCCCGCTCGCACCAGCCGCCAGCCATCCTCGCGCAGGCTCTTCATCCCCTGCTCCACCGCCTTGCGCCGAATCGCCCCTGTCGACGAACGCGTCAACACCAGTTCCTGGATCTCTTCGGTCATCGGCATCATCTCAAAAACCGCCTGCCGCCCGCGGAAACCCGTCCCCTGACACGCCCGGCACCCCTTGCCCTTGTACAACACCTCGGGCATCTCATCCCCAAATTCCTCCCGCAGCGCCCGCATATCCGATTCCGTGTCCACTTCCTTGCATTCCTTGCAGATCACGCGCACCAGCCGCTGGGCCATGACCATTTCCACGGAACTCGACACCAGGTAAGGCTCGATCCCCATGTCGATCAACCGCGTCGCGGCGCCTGGAGCGTCGTTTGTGTGCAGCGTGGAAAACACCAAATGCCCCGTCAGCGATGCCTGCACCGCGATTTCCGCCGTCTCCTTGTCGCGGATTTCGCCGATCAGCACCACGTCCGGGTCATGCCGCAGAATCGCACGCAGCCCGCCCCCGAAGGTCAGCCCCGCCTTCAAATTCACCTGGATCTGGTTGATCCCCTTCAAGTTGTATTCCACCGGATCTTCGATCGTGATGATCTTCCGCTCGGTGTCGTTGATCTTGTTCAAACCTGCGTACAGCGTCGACGTCTTGCCCGAGCCCGTCGGGCCTGTCACCAGGATAATCCCGTGCGGCAGGTCCAGCACGCGCAGGAATTCCTTGGTCTGCTCCGCGTCCATCGACAGCCGATCCAGACCAAACGCCATCTCGCTGCGGTCCAGAATACGCATCACCACCGCTTCGCCGTGGATCATCGGAATGACCGACACGCGCAAGTCGATCTCGCGACCGCTGACCTTCAGCCGAATACGTCCGTCCTGCGGCACGCGCTTCTCGGCAATGTCCAGCTGGGCCAGAATCTTCAACCGCGACACGATCGCCGCGTGATACCGCCGGATCGACGCCGGGATATTCGCTTCCACCAGAATGCCGTCGACGCGATAGCGAATCCGCAGCTCATGTTCGAACGGCTCCACGTGCACGTCAGTCGCACGCGAATCGAGCGCCTCCTGCATGATCTGGTTCACGAACTGAATGATCGTCGCGTCTTCCGCCGCCTTCCCCAGATCGATTTCCCCGTCGCCCTCATCCTTGAGCACCTCCACCCCATCCTCGCTGAGCATCCGCTGCAGCGTGTCCGCCCCGATCCCCAGCGTCCGTTTGATACAACGCTCGATTTCCGTCGACGTCGCCAGCACCGGCCGCACTTCGCGACCCGTCAGCAGGCGCAGCTCGTCCAGGCCCGTGGTGTCAAACACCCGGCTGGTGGCCACGCTGATCACGCCCTCCTCTTCGGACAACGGGATCATCTGCCGTTCGAGCAGCACGCGTACCGGAAACTTGGAGAGGAATTCCTTGGACGGGTTGATGGTCTCGAGTTCCGTGTAGGGCATCTCGAGCATCTGCGCCAGGGTCTTGAGCAGGGCGTCCTCGGACAGATTGCCGCCGTCCCGCAGGGCGTCGTCCAGCGTCTTGCCGCCGGCCCTTTCCTGGCGGATCCGATGCGCCGCCGCTTCCGTCAGCTTGCCGTCCTGGGTCAACATGTCAATGACATCGAACATTCGCTTTTTCCTGCCGTCCGAGGGTAACTTCCGGGCGTTATTGCTGCCACACACACTGCCTGTCGACGAGGGTTCCTAAGAGTTGCCTGCGGGGCGGGCGCCTTTCGCCGACCCCGCAGGCCTTAACCCTCATGGCGACTCTTCATCAGCGGCCTTATTCGAGGATGCCGCCTTCCACCAGAACCGCTTCCTGCCGCTGCGAGAGCAGCGCCTTGAGCGTGTCCTGGGCCTGCTTGAGCTGATCGCGGGCCTTCACGCGGGCGTCACGCACCGCCTGCAGCTTGGTCTTGAGGACTTCGGGCGTGGTTGCAGGATTCTCGAGCGCCGTCTGCAATTCCGCCAGTGCTTTCTGCAAATCGGAGGTCGCCGCGGTGGGCGTTGCCGCCGCGCCGCCCCGCGCGCCGCGGCCGCCACGGCCGCCGCCCATCGCCCCGCGGTTGCCGGCCTGCAGGTCCTGCTGCGCCGCGATTACTTTCTCCAGGGCCGGCTGGATGGCCTGCCATTCATCGTCCTTGGCTTCCAGCGACGTCTTGAGCTGGTCCAGGCGATTCTGCTGGAAGTTGCCCCGGCCGCCGGCAGCACCGGTGCCGCCAGCACCGCCACGACCTCCGCCGGCGCCGCCACCGCCCCGGCCGCCACGACCGCCGCCCGCCTGCGCCATTGCCGGCATCGCCATCGCGGCCACCGTCAGCAGGCTCAACCCGACGTACTTGGAAAGTGTGCCTCTCATACTGCCTCCAATGAAATAAGTGCATTTCGCCGCAGCCATTGCCCGGCGGGATACGCATCAGGGCCTGGGTCGATCCACCTGCAAACCGTCGCGCGGTGCCGTCGTCGCGCTTCCGCGCCCGCCACGCTTCCCGTCCGGCACACCCCCGCGGTGGTTGCCGTCGCGACGCTGCATGATCGCCAGGTAGGTCTTCTGTTGATCCGGGGTGAGCACCGCCTGGGTGCGGCTCTCCGCGTCCGCAAACGCCTTGTCCCGTTCCTGCCCTAACGCATCAAGCTTCTCACGGTAGCGGTCCAGAATTTTATCGTACCCCGCCAGCAGCGCCGGCGGCAGCAGCTCCGCGATCGCCGCGTCGCGCTCTTCCTGCAGCGACTTGCGCCGCTCCATATAGCTGGGACCGCCGGTCTGCATCGCTTCCGACCAGATCGCCGCCATCTGCTTCTGCTGCTCCGCCGTCAATTGCAGTTCGGTCGCCAGTTGCGACCGCGGCGGCGGCGGTGTCGCGGGCTTCGCCGAGTAGCGCCCCACACCGACGCCCATCAGTGTTCCGGCCCCCAGTGCCAGCACAAACGCCCCCACCACCACCGCTTTAATCCGCTTGGTCATCGTGCATCCTCCGCGCCCATCCCGGGCGCCGAAAGATCATCCACAATCCACTGCGCCAACACCGTTTGCTGACCCGCGCCCGCGACATCCCCGGAGGGATGCTCCGCCGCCACCGCCCAGTCCGGGTTGGGCTCCACGCGTGCCGTCACCGTGTTGCTGTTGATCATCCGCAGCCCCACCAGCGAGGCGATCATCAGCGCCGCCGCGATCCCCATCATCGCCTGCGCCACATGCAGCAGGCCGCGCTCTTCCTGAGCCTCCAGACGCCGCCGCAGCCGCTCGCCCAGATCCGACGCCACCGCCGGCATCCTCATCCCCGCCAGCCGCCCCGACAGCCCGCGAAGCGATTCCAGTTCCGCCAGGCATACCTCGCACCCGGCGATATGGGCCTGCATGTCGACCTGTGGGCCAACCGCTAACTCTTTGTCATAAAAAGCGCTTACCCGCGAAATCTGCGGGCATTTCAAAGCTTTCATCTCACGCTCCGCCATCATCGCACCCCCCCACCGTAGCCCTGCGCCCCCAGCAGTTCCCGCAGCTCTCCACGCGCCCGAAACAGCCGCGATTCCACCGTGCCCCGGGGAAGCCCCAGCGAGGCGGCGATCTCTTCGTAGCTCATGTTTCCAAACTCGCGTAGCACGATTACTTCTCGATAATCCGGGGTCATCTGTTCCAGGACCTTCATCAGGTCCTCACGGGCGTCCGTTTCTGATTCGTTGCCGCTTTCCACACCGTACGTGACGACCTGCGTGTCCAGCGACAAGGCCTTGCGAACCCGTTTGCTCCGGCGAAGCGAGGCGGCCTGACGGGCCACAATCTGCCCCAGCCACGTTCGCACCGAAGAGCGGCCCTGGAAGCCTTTTGCCCCTTGGTAAGCCCCGATAAAGGCTTCCTGAAGCACATCTTCCGCATCGGTCCGGTTTCCGGTCAGCGACCACGCCAGCCGGAACAATCCCTCGGTGTGCCGATCCGCCAGCAACGCGAATGCTTTCGCATCGCCGCTGGCGGCCTTCCGCAGGAGTACCTCATCCCCCTCTAATGCCCCGCCCGCCGCCTGGGCAGCGACGGCAGAGGCCTCCGGAGGGATTGAGCTGCCTGTTTCTGAGGGCCTGCACATACTTGGTAGCCCAAGGGACACGAAAACTTCCCCGCCTTCCGCATTTTTTTCAAATCGTTCACCAGCCACGGTTAGCGCAGCATTACAACGCGCCGTGCATGAAGGGCTGATGAAGAAAAACGCTCAGGCATTCAGGAAAGTATAGGGGGAAACCCCGCTCCCCGCCCACCGCGCCCAGACGCGCAAAAACGGCCGCTCCATGAATGCGGAATTCACAGAGTGGGATTTTCTGCCAGCAGTTGCTCAATTTGCGCCAGGGACTGCTCGATCCCTTCCAGCCCCGGATGGATGGCCAGCGCCAGCCGATAGGCCTGCCGCGCTTCCCGCCACTGCGCCAGATGCGCGTGGCTGTGCCCCTTGCCCGCCATCGCTCCAAAGTGCTGCGGCATCAGCACCAGCGCGCGCTGACAATCCTCGATCGCTTCCGCAAACCGCTCGCTCAGGTACAACGCGATCGCACGCTGGTTGTAGGCCTCGGCAAAGCCTGCATCTTCCTGAATCGCTTGTGTGAATTTCTCAATCGCGCACTCGTTGTTCCCGTGGTGCATGTGCATGTTGCCGCA
>CALCHA010000150.1 GCA_937901265.1 uncultured Phycisphaerales bacterium | reverse complement strand
GGCGGCCGCGTTCGGCCTGACGTCGGACGCGGCGGCCCAAACCTGACCCTTACGAGGGCGTTGGCCGGATGCAATGCAGGCTGCAAGTTCACGTGGAAATCGCGACAGGATGGCACGCCGACATCAGCGTGCCTTGGCCTGCCACACAAGGCGGGCCTCGGTCTTGTCTTCGCTGCCCTCACGGGTGGTATATGCCAAAAGGACACCGCGAGAAGTAGCCGTCAGCACCGGCGCCCTCGCTCCTGCGATCGTGAGATCCGCGGATTTTGGCACGCGGAGGGTGACGCCCGTCGGGGCTTCCCACGCCAGTACCGGACCCTCCGCAGTGGCGGCGATGACGGCGCTTTTGCCCGGACCCACCTTGGATTCCACCTCGCCGACACGCGCCGTGTACAGCGTGCTTTCACGGCGAAACACGGCCAGGGGTCCCTTTGCGATGGCCTTGTCTTGCGTTTTATCCGCGTTGCCATAGGTCAGGCCGCCGCCATCCATGGGACACGCGTCCAGCTTCCAGGATCCGGATCCGAGCTTCGCTGCCTTTCCAAAAGTCGCGCCATCGTCTTTCGACGTCACCATGTACATGTCGCGGTTTCCATCGAGCCAGTTGCGGAACATCACCGTCAGGTAGCCGGCGCGGTTGGATGCAATCGTTGGCTGGCAGCACTCGCAGACATGTCCCGCTGGAGACGCATAAATCACCCTGGAGTCTTGCCAACTCTTGCCGTGGTCGGTCGACTGAATCAATCCGATCTGCATGGAGTTTTCCACCAGTTCGAGGAACACCACCGCGAATCCGTCGCGCGTGGATGTCATGCTCAGGAGCCCCTCCGAACTGCGGCCCGGCGGATTGTCGACAGGGGTGCCTCCTTGCCAGCTCTTGCCGGCATCGGTGGAGCAAAAGGCGACAATGCGGCCACCCTTCGAATTGTTGGTGGCGATGACGATGGTGTTGCCGCCCACCGCAATCTGCGGCCCGCGTCGCATGCCCAGCATCTGCCCTTCGGCCACTTTGCCTACGGGCGCCGGCGCGGCGAACGTGACGCCGCCATCGTGCGAGACGGCGCAGGCAAGCGAATTCGGCTCCGCGGTGACGACCGCCACGAGATCGCCATCCGCCGCGATGCTCGGGGTAGAGCCTTTAATGTCAAGATCGGCGGCGAACGAGTGAGCGGCGAGCACGAAAAGCACACCGGTAACGCAGGGGGCAATGAGACGGAACATGAACGCTCCTTCAACGAGATCGCGGATTTCATCTTAGATTTCAGCGTCAACGGGAGCAAGGCGGATCACATGCGCGACTGGGCTTCGCTACCGCCCCCTGCCCTCGAAAACCTTAACATCCCATCCGCCCCGCGGCTCACCTTCACCTGATACACCGGCTCCAGATGCCGCGCCGTCAACACCTCCTCCGGTTTCCCATCCGCCACCAACCGCCCGCGATCCAGCAGCACCACCCGCGTGGCATGTTCCGCGGCCAGCCGCAGGTCGTGCGTCACCAGCATCACCAGCCGCCCCTCCACCTGTGCCAGCCTCTCCACTTCGTGCAGCACATCGAGCTGATGGTACAAGTCCAGCGCCGCCGTCGGCTCATCCAGCAACAGAATCGGCGTGTCCTGTGCCAGAGCCCGCGCGATCGCCACACGTTGCCGCTCCCCGCCAGAAAGCGCCGTGATCGACCGCTCCGCCAGGTGATGCACGTCCGCCTTCCACATCGCCGCGTCCGCCGCCGCAAGGTCATCGGACGTCTCAAAGCTCAAACCAATCATCCCCCCCGCGCCGGCATGCGAGGCATGCCGCCCCATCAGCACGAGATCGCGCACCCGGTAGGCGAACGATCCCCCCGCGCCCCCATTCTGCGCGACCAACGCCATCCGCCGCGCCACCGCACTCCGCGCCATCGTCGCCGCATTGCGGCCATCCAGCACAATGCGCCCACTCCCCGGCCGCAGCTCCCCCACCAGCAGCCGCAGCAGCGTCGATTTTCCGCAGCCGTTGGGGCCCACCAGCGCCACCACCTCGCCCCCGCGCAAACGAAACGAAACCTCCGCCACCGCGGCCTGCTCCCCATACGCATAGGACACATTTTCCACCGCCAGCTCCACGGCCGGCGCCGCCGCACGACTCATGACGCCCCCCACACCGGCCGCTGCTTCAGCAGCACCAGAAAGAAGGGCCCGCCCAGCAGCGCCGTGATCACCCCCACCGCCAGCTCCCCATGAAACACCCCCGCGCTCGCCCGCACGAACGTATCCGTCACCATCAAAAACGCCGCCCCGCACAGTGGTGTCGCCACCACCAGCTTCCGATGGTCCGCCCCCATCAGCCCGCGACAGATGTGTGGACAGATCAGCCCCACAAACCCGATTGGCCCCGCCAGCAGGATCGCCGCCGCCGTCATCACGCTCGCGCTCAAAAAACACAGCGACCGCAGCCGCGAAATATTCAGCCCCAGGCTCGTCGCTTCCAGATCCGACAGGCTCCCCACGTTCAGCGCCCGCCCCGCAAGCACCAGCGGCACATACCCCACCGCCACCAGGAGCCCCGCCACCGCGAACCCGGTCCACGTGATGTCATTCGAAATCGCCCCCGTCATGTAGTTAAAAAAGTTGTTACGCACGCCCCCGGGCGCCAGCGCGTTGAGCAACGTCAGAATCGCCCCGTTCACCGCCGACACCACCACCCCCACCAGCAGCAGCGTCAGCGGATCCGCACTCCCCCCATCGCGCCGCCGCGGCCACGCCATCACGTACACCACAACGCACGTCGCGATTGCCCCCGCCATCGCCGGCACCGCCTGCCCCTGCTCCAGCAGAAACTTCACCGGCCCCGACAGCCGCGCCGCCGCCGCCCACAGCGGCCCCGTGAGCAGCAGCCACAGCATCACCCCCACGCTGCCACCGCTCGAAATTCCCAGCACAAACGGATCCGCAAGCGGGTTCCGCAGCAACGCCTGCAGCGCCACGCCCGCGCCCGCAAGCGCCAATCCCACCAGCCCCGCCGGCAGCACCCGCAACGCGCGAATCTCCAGAATCTCCCCCCCGGGCCACCCCAGCGACACCCCCCGGTTGTCCCCCACACCCACCAGCAAACATCCCCCCGCCGCCACCAGCGCCACCAGCAACCACAACCCCCACAATCGCGCATACGCCGGACGCGTCAGCGCCCCTTGACCCGCTCTTGCCGTCCCTTGCCTCACCGGGCCGCCTCCGTGGCCGGCGACGTCGGATAGTCATGCCCATGCAGCACGGCCGCCAGTCGCCGCACCTGCTCGCCCACATCCAGGCTCGCCATCACACTGTTCCCCTCCGTCACCAGATGCACCCGATGATTTCGCGCTGCATCCATCGGCAGCCGATACCACTTCTCCAGCCGCGGGTCGTTCGCCTTCTCCGCGGGCTGCCCCGCCAGGTTGACCAGCAGCACCTCCGGATTCAGCTTCACCAGCGTTTCGCTGCCCACCATCGGATAGCCCTCCCCCACCGACGCCCCCACATTCTCCCCTCCCGCCGCCGTCAGCATCTCGTCCAGAAACGTCTTGCCCCCCGCGATCATCACCGGGTCCTCGCTCAGCGCGTACAGAACCCGCACCGGCTTCTCCGCCGCGGTCTCGCGGCGAATCTCCGCAAGCTGCCCCTGCGCCTCCCAGATCGCCCGCTCCGCCTCCGCCTGGCGCCCGGAAATCCTCCCCAGCACCGCCACCGTCCGCCACAGGTCGTCGAGGGTGTTGAGCTGGATGTTCACCACCTCCATCTGATGCGCCGCCGCCAGTTCACGCAGCCGTCCCGACATCCGCGCCGCGGCCGTCTGCACCACCACCGCCGTCGGATGCAGCTTCACCAGGCGCTCCAGATCCATGGTCTCGTAATCCCCCACCACCGGCAGACCCTGCTGCGCCGCCGGCAAATACAGCACGTCATACCGCGTCACCCCCACCAGCCGATCCGCCGCCCCAATCTCCACCAGGTTCAGCGTCGCCGCCGGAACCGTGCTCACAATACGCGGCCCACCTGGCTCGCTGGCCGCACCACCGGGCGACGTCGCCGCGCCCGACCCGCCGCCGCCGGAGCAGCCCGCAAGAACGATCCCCCCCACCACCACCGCTATCCGCAACATCCCTCGCATCCCCGCCATCCTACGATGGCCCACCCAACCGCGACAATCCCCCCCACCTCCCCACAGCCACGATGCGGTTCACGATTCAACCAAGCTCTCCGAGCCGCGACCGTCGGGGAGCGTGGGCCCCCATGGCAGGCTATCGAAGAACGCCGCGGCGCCAGCGACGTCGGAATGCAGACGCCCAGCCTCTGGCACACCCGACCGATCGTTACCCCGCCGTCGAGTGCGGCGCCGGCGATCCTCCATTTGAATCCGGCGGCATGGGGGCGGTACAGTTACGCGTCCGGCACGTTCCGGACCTGCCGCATCGACCTTCTCGCCAAGGAATTCCGCCGTGAATGATGCCCTCATCGATTGGGAAGCCCTGAATCACACCGAGGGCGAAATCCCATGGCCGGCGATTGACGCCGCCATCGCCGCCATCGTTGCCGACCCCGAGCTGTGGGAGGCGTTGGCCGATGTCTATACCAATTCCCGCCTCCTCGAAGATCCCATCGGCTATGTGGAACTCTACGCCCCGCTCATCCTCGGCGAGGCCGCTTCCCGCCTCGCCCCGGGCGAACCGCGCGAAAAAATCCTCGAGTTCCTCCTCGACAGCATGGTCGACGCCTACGACGAAGAGGACGAAATCTGCCTCATGCAGACCCTGCATGCCTGCGGACGCATGGGGCGATGGATACTCCCCTGCGTCCTCCGCCGGCTCGAAGACCCCGACGGCGACGATCGATACGTTCAGGACACGTGGGGATTGCTGGACCTCGTGCGCCACGAGACCGACACCTCTCTCCGCGAACGCGTTGCTCGCCTGTGCATCGCCCGCCTCGAAGAAGTCGCTGACGACCGGCTCGACATCGATGACCTGCTCGAACCAGTCTCCACCCTCGCCGCCATGAAATGGACCGGTGCCCGCGAGATTATGGAACGCCTCGACCACGAAAGACATGCGGAAATCGACGAGGAATACGGCCGAGATTTCCAGGACAACCTCGCCGCCATCCGCGCCGGCCCGCAGGCCTCCAATACCCTACCGGACTTGTGGTGGGACAACGACCTGCACGATTTCCTCGATGGCCAACGTGAAGAGTGGGACTCCGCCCGGGCCAACGGCGATTCGGAACAGGAGCACGAGGACGACCAGCCGCTCGACGAGAAGGTCGACGAAGACACCGACCGCCCTTACGACGAAGCAAACGCCAAGCAACGCGCCGCCGAGTGGGGTGCCGCCTTCGCCGCCTCCGACGAAGCCAAATTGCTCCCCGCCAGCCGCCACTTCGATGCCGCCGATGACGCCACGAACCTCATCGACTTCGGCATGGCCTACTTCGGCATGGATATCGCCACCTGGGGCGTCGCCGGCTGGGAAGAGCTGCTCGTCACTCTCTGCCCCCGAAAATTCACCGCCGATCCCGAATGGTTCGCCGGGCTGGCGCCCTTCGCCACCGAGCTTTTGCGCTGGCTCGACAGCGCCGGCCTCGTCCCCGGCGGCAAGACGATCGCTGCCGAAGTCGCCCAGTGGGGCCCCGAGATCGTTGGGCGCAGCAACGACCCGGCGTACTGGGGAATGAGCAAATCCTTCATGATCCAGGCCATGGCCGAAGGCGTCGAACCCGGCAACCAGGAGCAGTTGAACGCGTTCGTCGAACGCTACAACGCCCGCCTTGCCGACGCCGAAAACGACGCCCCCCCGCCACATACCATGGTCCCGCCCGCCACGTACATCCGCGAACAGGCGAAAGTCGGGCGCAACGAACCCTGCCCGTGCGGCAGCGGAAAAAAATACAAAAAATGTTGCGCCCGGTGACCCCCGAAGGCCCCGCCTCGGCCACCAGCCGCCACCCGCGCTTGTTCCGCTCCGCCCCTTTGGCGACAATCGCCCTGCCCCCCCGGGGGTAGCTCAGCGGTTAGAGCAGGGGACTCATAATCCCTTGGTCGTGGGTTCGAATCCCACCCCCCGGAATCGCATCTCGGA
>CALCHA010000149.1 GCA_937901265.1 uncultured Phycisphaerales bacterium | reverse complement strand
GACGCCGGAAAAAACACGAAGAAACCAAGGAACGAAGCCCACGAAGGCGTTGATCCAAAACGCGCAATCCCTCCATCTATGGATGCTTCCGGAGAAACGTGGCCACGCTCTGCCAGACCCCTTCGTGCACTTCGTGGGTCCTTCACGTCCTTCGTGTTTTCGTCTGGACTCTCGAAGGGGGGGACGTTTCCGTTTCTGGATAAGGATGTGTGGAATCCTGAGCCCTCACGGTCGCGTCTCGGAGCGAGATGTCTATCGAACCTGCCCCCCCCATGGGTTTTCCGGAAAAACGGGCACCCTCCACGGGAGGACCCGGCGCTGCTCCCTTGATCAGCGTGCCGCAAAAGGTTAGGTTTTGTTATCAAATCAGGATCTAACAAGAGTCGAGCCGCGATCAGCCGCCGCGGCTCGGCAGCAGGCGATATGAGGGTTTTCTATGCTCGATGTGAAGCTTGTACTCCTGATGCCCAGCGGGCGCAAACGAAAGTTCGCGGTCAAGAAGGCCAAGCTCATCATCGGTCGGGGAACTGACTGCAGCCTGCAGATTCCCGCCGGCACGGTGTCGCGGCACCACTGCGAGTTGACCCTGGTGGAGGATCATCTGGCGGTGCGCGACCTGGGGAGTTCCAACGGCACGTTCGTCAACCGCGACCGCATCGCTGACGAAACACCGCTGCAGGCGGGCGACACCCTCTCCGTGGGGCCGGTGCACTTCACGGTGGTGGTCAACGGCGAACCCACGGAAATCCGCCCGCGCAAGCCTTCGCCCAAACCTAAGCCGGTGGCGGCCGTGGCCAACGACGCGTCGGGCAGCATCGACCTCGACGATCTCGCCGCCGGGGATGATCTCGAAGAGGTGGACGAGGCGGAGGCGAGCGGCTCTGCCGACCCGGTGACCGCGCTTTCCGCCCTGACACGTCCGAAAAAAATGAATCTTCCCACGCCCAAGCCTTCCGCGCCCGACAAGGCGTAGAATGGGAGCAAGGGGGAAAGGGGGGACGGCGGCCTTGAGGCTCGCCGCTTCTGGACGCTCCGCCGCTGCCGTCAGGATGGCTTATGAGCAGACTCCGAACATCCCGGTTATGGACCTGCAGCGCCGCCGCGGGCGCGATGCTGCTGGTGATCGCGGCGGGCCCCGGCGCTCCGGCCGCGCCGCCGCGCAATGCCGCCGCGAATCTGGAAGCACCCGGCTCGGATGTGGCCTCCTGGGTGCGCGACCTGCGCTCGCCCGTTTTCAAAACCCGTGACAGTGCCACCGCAGCCCTGCTTCGCTTGCCGCCCGCCCGGCTGGGAGAAATTGAACAGGCGCTGGCGCGCGAGACCGATGATGAGGCCGCCGCCCGCCTGCAGCAGGTGGCCGTGCATCTGTATCTCCGCGGCAGCACCCCCATGGTCGGCGACGTGGGCATGCTGGGCATCGCCCTGGCCATTGAGCCGGTGCAGCTTCCCGGCCGCACTGATCAGACCTCCGCGGTCGCCGTCACGGAATTGCAGCCCGGTTTCCCCGCGGAAGAATTCCTCAAGGCGGGCGATCGGCTGGTGGCGCTCAACAACCAGGCCTTCCCCGCGGATCTCGAGGTGACCACGTTCCGCGAAATCATCAACGCCAGCCCGCCCGGCTCGCTGCTCCATTTGACGGTGGTGCGCAACGGCCGCCTGTTGAAGGTGGGCGTGCCGCTGGCCGGGATACCCTCCAATTTGCCGCTGGTGAATTTCGTGGACTCGCGCCGGGAAGCGCTGCAGCAGTATGTGGCGCATCATCCCTCGGCGGTCGCCCAAAGCCGCGCGGAAGAACCGCTGGTGCTGCCCGACCCGCAGCGCTCCAATGACATCCAGATACAGATCATTCCCGCCGGTGCGCCCTTCCCTGGAGCGATCAACCCGCCGGACATTGGCCCCTGATCGCAGGCCTTTCCCCAAGGGGAGTGGCGGGCCGCATTGACCCTTGTTGCGGTGAGCGTTATAAGCGCGGCAACGTCCCCCACGCAGGAAGAATCTATGCGCATAAGTCGGCGGCTGGCCCTTCTCACGTTGCTTGCAACCCCTCTGTCGGTGCCGGCATTCGCACAGACCCCGCCGGCGGTCGGGCGGACCCCGCAGATGCTGGCCGATCAGCTGGTGGATGAAGCGTTCAGCTACACGCGCGATTCGTCGGTGAAGCCGGCCGAAGCGGCCACGCGGGCGTCGCTGCTGCTGGAGCTGGCGGTGCGACTGGCGCCGCAGGACGCGCGGATCCTTCGCCTGCTGGCCGAGGCGGCCCAGGTGGCGGGTCGCAGCGAGGCGCAGCGGACGGCGCTGCGGGCGCTGATCAAGGTCGATGCGGGGGATCTGGTGGCGCAGGTGACCTACCTCGATTTCGTGGCCGGGGCGACCGACGCGCTGGATGAGCGGGCGCGCATTTACCAGGCGGCCTTTGACGGGCCGTCGCTCAATCCGCAGATTCGCAGCGAAATGGGGACGCGTCTGGCGCGCATTGCGTATGAGCGCGGTGACGCTGCCGGGGCAAGGGAATTGCTGCGCCAGGCGCTGGCGCTCAACGATGTGAACGTGGGGGCGCTGCGGGAGTGGGTTCGCATCTCTGAAAAGGCCCCGGATGAGCGCGTGCGTGCGCTGGCGGCTTTGCTGATTGCGAATCCCTACCAGGCCGACGCGTGGCTGACGCTGGCGCGGCTGCTGGAGACCGCCAACGTCCACGGACGGGCGGCCGACGCGCTGGCCGCGTCCATCGAGCAGACGCAGAAAGATGGCGGACAGCCGCCGGCCGATGTGTTTGAGGAGATGGCCATTGAGCTGGCGATCAGCGCTCGGCGGGCGGAGGCCTACCCCGTCCTGTCGCAACTGGCATCACTGAACGATGCCCCGCTGTCGGCGCTGGTGGCGACGCGCCTGGTGGCCAACGAAGTCGTGGAGATGCCCACCGCCGCCCCGGCGCCCACGACGGCCCCGGCGACCACGCGGCCGCTGCGCGGCGCTGCGGCGGCGGCTCCCCCCC
Organism: uncultured Phycisphaerales bacterium; assembly: GCA_937901265.1. Taxonomy (GTDB): domain Bacteria; phylum Planctomycetota; class Phycisphaerae; order WQYP01; family WQYP01; genus CALCHA01. The sequence goes on along the minus strand of CALCHA010000149.1, from coordinate 3,094 downwards.
TGCCTGCGGCGCCCGTGGCTCGGGATCTTACGATCGCGCTGCGGACGCGCCTGCTGGATTCGCTGAAAAGCAAGACCCTGCCGGCGCTCGCCGAAGCGGCGTGGATCGAGCTTTCCGTGATGCCCGCCACCAGCCGCGATGTCGAAGGCTGGCTCAACGACTATGCGGATCTCGCCCCCAACAAGGGCGCGGATGACAAGGTGCTGGCCCGCCTGCGCGGGTGGTGGCTGCTGCGTCAGGGCAAGGCGGCCGAGGCCCAGGCCGCCCTCTCTCCGCTGGCCGACGCCGATCCGCTGGCGCAACTGGGCGTGGCGCGGTCCCTCGTGGAACAGAACCAGCGCGATGCGGCCGCCCGGCAACTCCAGGACCTGTGGAATCAGAACCCGACCGGCATTTTCGCCCTGCAGGTGGCGCAAACCGCCCGCACGGCCGGCATCCAACTTTCGGACACCCGCCTGTCCGCGCAATACAGCCAGGTGCTCGCCGCCATCCCCGCCTCCTTCTGGACGGTGCATCGCCAGCCGCGCGACATCGAGCTCCTGACCCCCTCCGATCTGCAAGCGCGCTACAACATCGGCGATCCCATCTCCCTCAAGCTGACGATCAGCAATGTCTCGGGCCGGGCTCTTTCCGTCGGCCCTGACGGTGCCATCAAGACGACCGTCGGAGTGATCGGTGTGATCCGTTCGGCCCCGCCGCTGGGCATGTATGCGGTGGAGAACCTGCAGCGTGTCTACCGTCTGGAACCCCGCGGCAGGGTCAGCGGCTCGATTCGCCTTGACCAGGGCCGCCTGGGCTCGATTTTCGCGGCCAACCCCACCCGGGCGTTTGAGACCAGCTTTTCGATTCTCACCGCGCCGCGCGGCACGCCCCAGCAGGCACAGTATGGTTTGGGCGGGCAGGTGGTCACGATCCAGCCGCCGGGGGTGACGCGGCTCGGCGTGCCTTTGACCGCGCAGTCGGCGGGAACGGAGCTGGATACGATTTTCCGTGACATGGCCGGCGATGATCCGCAGAAGCAGCTGGTGGCGATTTCGACGGTCTCGTCGCTCGTCGGCCAGCTGGGTCCCCTGCAGAAGGATGGCAATTCGAAGGTGGAAGTGGCACGCAACCTGTTGTGTCACAACTTGCTTACGGAGATCAAGAGCCCGTCAGCGATCGTCCGCGCCTGGACGGTGCGGGCGATTCCCGCGGTGGGTCTGACGGCAGAGCTTGCCGCGGCGGCCAAGGCGCTGAGCAACGATCCCGATCCGATCGTGCGGGCTTCCTGGGCGACCAACGAAGTGATCATCGCCGCCGGCGGGACGGCCGCGGAGAAGGCGGCGACGGTGGCGGAAATCAACAATCAGGCAGCCATGGACCCCGATCCGGTGGTCAAGGACTGGATGCGGTCGATTGTGAAAGACCTCACAGCCGCCACCACCCAGCCGGCGCAGTGACGGAGCGGTCCGTGGCCAGTGTCACCCTCAACCATGTCACAAAGCAGTACGCCAAAGCGTCGCAGCCGGCGGTCGATGACCTGTCGCTGCAGGTTCAGGACCGGGAGTTTCTGGTGATCGTCGGCCCGTCGGGCTGTGGGAAGTCGACGACGTTGCGATTGGTCGCCGGTCTGGAAACCCCGACCGGCGGAACCATTTCTGTGGGTGATCGCGTAGTGACGAACACCCCCCCCGCCGACCGCGACATTGCCATGGTGTTTCAGAACTACGTGCTGTTTCCGCACATGAGTGTCTATCGCAACATGGCGTTTGGTCTGCACTTGCGCCGGCGGCAACTGGGGATGACCCACGCACAGATCCGCGCGCGCGTGGTGAGCACCGCGGAGGCGCTGGGGCTGGCGGAGGTGCTGGAGCGGTCGCCACGGGCGCTCTCGGGCGGGCAGAAACAGCGCGTGGCGCTGGGCCGGGCGATGGTGCGGCAGCCTCAGGCGTTCCTGTTTGATGAGCCGCTGTCGCACCTCGACGCGAAGCTGCGGGTGGAGACGCGCGCGGAACTGAAGAAACTGCACCGGCGGCTTCAGATCACGACGCTGCATGTGACGCACGATCAGGAGGAGGCGATGACGCTGGGGGACCGCATCGCGGTGATGAAGGGGGGACGGATTCATCAGTGCGCCCCGCCGCTGGAGGTGTACCGGCGTCCAGCCAACCGTTTTGTGGCAGGGTTTATCGGGACGCCGGGGATGAACTTTTTGCCCGGGCGGATGGAGGGAGCACAAGCGTTCGCGTACGCGAATGGCCTCTTGCGGTTGCCGGCGGCATTGGCGACGGCAGCGGCGCGGTATGGGGGCGGATCGCTGGTGCTGGGGATGCGTCCGGAAGCGCTCTCGCCGACACCTTTCACGGGTCAGGGGCCGGATGAAAATTTCATCCGGGCGAAAATGTCGTGGGTGGAACCGCTGGGCGACCGGGTGGATATTTCGCTGGTGACGGAGGGGGGGCAGGTGCTGGTGTGCCGCAGCGATTCTCAGGTGTTTGGCAAATTGGCGATGGACGGTATAATAAGCATCTACGTGGACCTCGGACGGGTCCACCTCTTTGAGCCAGGAGACGATGGCGTGAATATCACGCTGACACGAGAGTCGGGTCATGCGGCTGCATAAGTCGCACATTTTCTCACCGGTGGTCGCTGCCGTCCTGCGACCCGCCGGCCCGGGTGATTTCCGCAAGGGTGCGGGGAACTCGGAGCTCAGAGGGTTTGCCCAGATCGGTTTCAGGAGGAATTTTCCCTCTTAAAAATCGGATCGATCGGGCGGACCCATTGCCTGCTTTCCGCGGGGCAAGAATGGACGGTGGAGAACTCTCCACCGTTTTTGTTTTTGCACGAAGGGCAGGGTGATGAGGGAGCGCCGCGAGGCGCTGCAGGGGACGTCGGGCGACCCGCGTGGGTCCTCCCGGGCAAGATGATTGTTCAGCCGCGCGCCGGGCGGTCGGGCGTACGGCGGGTTTGCAGCCTGCCGACAAGTGAATATTCTTTTCTCAGGTAGCATGATGAACCAGGAACTTCTTCGCCACGTGGATTCGATTTCGCGTGACAAAAACATCGACAAGGAATCCATCTTCCTCGACATCGAGGCGGCCCTGCTGTCGGCGGC
>CALCHA010000148.1 GCA_937901265.1 uncultured Phycisphaerales bacterium | reverse complement strand
TGACGGAAGTCGCGGCGCTGAGCCTGCGGCTGGACGACATCGCGCCGGGGACGGCGGTCACGCCGGCGGGGCGGGCGGATCTGGCCACCGTCACCGACCGCCTTGAGACGCTGCGCGGATGGACATTCCTCGGCGAGGATGCCAAGGCCGCGGTGGCCACGCTGGGAACGAAACTCGCGGCGCGGCAACAGGCGTTCGTCGTCGAACGCAACGCCGCAGGGGCCATTGAGGCCCTGCGCTCCGAGACCGGATCGGCGGGGGAACTCGGGCGGGCGTTGACCGCTTTCGTGAAGCGCTTCCCCAATGATCCGCGGGCTGCGGACTTCACGCAGGCGGCGGCGAATATGGCCTGGGGCGAAGCTGCCGAGGCATGGCGGCGCGCCTGGGGATCCACCGGCGCTGTGGAACCCACGACCGTCCAGCAGGCGGATCAGCGGGCGGCGGTGGTGGCGGATTATCTCACCGCCTATCCGGGCTCGCCGCTGAAAGCAGGCCTGACCGCCTATACCGATTATCTGAAGCGCTTTTCCGCGGCCGTCGGCGGCGGTGCGGCATCCGGAAGCACCAGCGGTAGCACCAGCGGTACCTGGGAGTCGGCCCTGGCGGATTTCTTCGCCAATCCGCTCATGTCGCAGTTGCAGTACATGGAACGCTCCGACGGACGCCGCTTTTACGTGCTCGGCGACATCAAGCGGCAGGATCTGAACATTCATGACCAGATCACCGTCATCTTCCAGGCGATCGATCCCAAAAATGCCGCCAAAACCGTCCCCGTGCTGGTCGATCCCCCGCTCAAGCTGGTCACCGAGACGCCCGCTGACGCGCCGCATACCAAGCTGGTCAAGGCGTTCGCGACGGAGGTCAAACGGATCGATGCCAGCGACTGGGACACATGGGGGATCGACGCGGCGGAGCGCGTGCGCGATGCTGACGGAATCGATCCGGTCGTCCGCGGGGTCCTCTTGCAGCGGCTGCTGAAGGCGGAGGTCGTCGTCGCGGGGCCGGAGCTGGGCGATGCCTATGGACCCACCCTCGCGGCGCTGGCCAGGCAGCAGCCGGCGGAGGTGCCCTGGCTCGATTCGGCGGCCGAGCCCGACGACGCCAAAAAGGCGATCCTCGCCATCATCGCCGCCATGCCTGCGGGGGATCAGGTGAAGGCCACCCTGGCCCGGCGAAAGGGCGACATGCTGCGCGTGGCCACGTTCGAGGTGGTGGGAACCGGCGTGCTGCTCAAGGATGGGGACTGGACGGTGGTGTGCAAGGCCGCGCTGCCGGCGAATGGCGTGATTTACACGGTCGCCGCCGCTGGAGCCAGCGGCAATCGAGCGGTGTCCGCCACCGGGCCCGCCGCCACCCCGGGGATCCTGATCCGCGTCGGCACCGTGACCGATGGAAAGGCGCTGCTGGACGCGGGAGCGCTGGGCGGCGTCGTGCAGGGTAGCGTGGCCTATGTGCTGCAGTGAGTCAGTCTGAATTTCGACATTCAACGATGGAAGCTGGTGGGAGATGACACAGGGCCCGGGACAAGGCACGGCAGGACGGCGGGTGGTGAAGGTGGGTGCCGCGCCGGCAACGGCGGAGGTGGCGCCGGCCATGGGCGCAGGCCAGGGGACCCATGCGGCCTTTGAGGCGGCGCTGGAGTTTTTTCTCTCGCCAGTCCTGCCCTTCTTGCGCGATGCGGACGTCACCGAAGTGATGGTGAATGGGGCCGAGCGCATCTACATCGAAAAGCAGGGGCGGGTGGAGCTGACGCGGGCACGCTTTGAGAGCGAGGCGGACGTGCAGGCCGCCGCCAACAACATCGCACAATTCGTGGGCCAGACGCTCTCCCACGAGCGACCCCTCCTCGATGGACGCCTGCCCGACGGGTCACGCGTGTGCATCGTCCTGGGCGATGCCGGCGGCGTGGCGGCGGCCGGGACGCACATCAACATCCGGCGGTTCGGCCGCACGAGCGGGACGCCGGAGTTTCTGCTGCAGCGCGCGGCGATCACGCCCATGGCCATGGAGTTCCTCTCCCTCTGCGTCAAGGCACGACGAAACATACTCGTCGCCGGCGGGGCCGGTTCGGGCAAGACGACCCTGGTCAACGTCCTTACCGGGGCGTTTGAGGAAACCGAGCGGATCGTCGTGATCGAAGACACGCGCGAGCTGCAGGTCCAGCGGCCCCACGTGGTGCAGCTCGAGGCGCGGCCGGCGGATGCCCATGGCCGGGGGCAGATCACCGTGCGCGATCTCTTTGTGACGGCCCTGCGCATGCGTCCCGACCGCCTCGTGGTCGGCGAGGTGCGCCGCGGCGAGGCGCTGGACATGATCCAGGCGATGACCTCCGGGCACCACGGCAGCCTGACCACGCTGCACGCCTCCACCCCGCTGGATGCCTGCCATCGCCTCGAGACCATGGCCCTGATGGCCGACGTCGGCGTGCCCCTGTTCGCCCTCCGCCGCCAGGTGGCTTCGGCGGTCGATGTGATCGTGCAGACGGCGCGGCTGAGCAGCGGCCGGCGGCTGGTCACGACGATCTCGGAGGTGGATTTCGATGATGCCACCCAGACCTACCTCATCAACGATATTTTCCGCATGACTGAGGCAGCCGGCCAGGGGGAGGAACCCGTCGCCCAATGGACCGGCGCGCCGGCCGAGCTGCTCAAACATGTGCAATTGGAGGGGCTGGGAGGATTTATGGAGCATACCCGGAAGATGCTGGGGTAGAATGGTCGATGGAGGTTCTATGGCAACCGGCGCAAAAACATTATGGGACCGGCGGCGGCGGCGGGCGCTGGGCGGCTCTTCGGTGGAGTACATGCTGGTCCTCGCCCTGGTGGTGATTCCGCTGGCCCTCTTGACCCCCCTGCTGACGCACATGGTGGTGCTCTATGGGGGGCGGATTTTCGCGGTGATTCGCTCGCCCTTTGGCTGAGCGTTAGGAAAGGGCGAAGCGAGGTTGTAACATATGGGCTGAGGGGGCGTGATTCTCTGGCGGGGGTGTGGTTCTTTCGGCTTGTTTGATGGGAGCGTTTATGTTGAGGCGAATGGGCGCGTTGCTCAAGCGATTGGATCGGGATGAAGCGGGGGCCATGTCGGTGGAGAAGATTCTGATTCTGGCGGTGATCGCGCTGCCGATTTTGATCGTGCTGCTGGCGTTCCGTCACACCATTACCGACTGGTTCACCACGCAGACCGGGACGCTGTCGCAGAATGCCCCGTGAGGCCCACGGCAGCGGGGCTGGTGGCCAGGGGGCGGGCGGCGATGCGGGAGCGCGTATGACTTCGCCGGCGGATGCGACAGTTCTTAAGCCGCAAGCGGGCCCTGTGCCCCGAGGCGGCGGCTCGCATGGCGACTGGGTGCCCTGGACGGGCACGTGGGTGGGAATCCTGAGCGCGGCGGCGCTGCTGTCGCTGGGGTATGTGGCGTTGCTGCATGGGGAGCGGGGCTATTTCGTGGGCATGGTCACGATTCTGGTGTGCCTGCTGGCGGGGCTCTTTGACGCCTGGACCACGCGCATTCCCAACCGGCTGACCTATGGGGCGATCCTGCTGGGGCTGGGCCTCAATGCGGTCGCCGGGCTGGCTGCGCGGTGGCATCTCGCGACGGCCCTGAAGTGGCTCGGCGCGGCGGGGCCGGCCGAATGCGCCATGGGCTTCGGCGTCTGCGCGGCGCTGGGATTGATCGGCTTCGCCCTGCGCGCGGCGGGGGGTGGCGATGTCAAGATGCTGGCGGCCGTCGGGGCGCTCCTGGGCCTGTCGCAGACCGCGGTGGT
>CALCHA010000147.1 GCA_937901265.1 uncultured Phycisphaerales bacterium | reverse complement strand
GGCACCGAGGTCCTCCTCTCCGACACCGTCGGCTTCGTCCGCGACCTCCCCCACCACCTGGTCGCCTCCTTCAAAGCCACCCTCGAAGAAGCCACCCACGCCGACCTCCTCCTGCTCGTCCTCGACGTCTCCCACCCCCACGCGCAGCAACAGCTGCAGACCGTCGTCGGCGTCCTCAAAGAAATCGGCTGCGCCCACCTTCCCACCTTGCTCGTTCTCAACAAGATCGACGCCCTCGATGAGCACAGTGACGAACTGGCGTTCTGGAAATCCATGTTCCCCGACGCACTCCCCGCCTCCGCCAAACAGGGCGAAGGCATCGTCACCCTCACCGACGTCGTCCGCGACCAGATGCTCGGCCGCACCCTTAAGGCCGCCATCACGATCCCGCTCTCCGATCCCAAGGGGATCACCTTTATCGAAAAATTCACCGTGGTTGCCGAGCGCGACTACGACGCCGCCCCGGGGGCGGTAACCATCACCAGCGAGGTGTCCCAGCGGATCCTCGACCAGTTGCCCAACAACGTGCCCTCGGCCAAGGTGCTCAAGGCGACGGTCGTTCGCGGCAAGGCCGGCGCGGGCTGGCGCCAGCGGACCAAGGCCATTAAGGATCTCATTCCCGAAGGCTTTCTCGATGCAGCCGCCCACGCGGAAAAGGCGGCGGCTCTGGGCCTGCCGGATAAAGACGGGCAACGCCCCGGCGGCGGTGCGGGCCTCACCATCGGACGGAGAAAATTGGGTGCCTGACCCGCCCCGCTTTCGTTATTTGTGAATTCCCCATTTTGTTGCCCCCCGCCGCACGCGCTTTGCGTATGAAACGTTGAGCCCCGGTTGCGACCCCCTCACGAAATTGCGTTAATGCTGGATCGTCCAGCAGGTGAACGGATCTTTCCCATGCATCCCAGAATAACCCGACAAGGACGTCGTCACGGCCGCCCCAGGCGATCGCTCAGCTTCGAAGCCCTCGAGCCGCGGATGCTGCTCTCCGCATCGGATCCGAGCGCCAGCGAGCAGCAGATTCTGTGGCTGGTCAACCGGATGCGCACGAGCCCCGCCGCGGAATTGCCCACGCTCCTCGCCTCCTCCGATCCTCAGGTGCAGTATGCCCTTTCCTATTTTCAGGTTGACCGCGACCTGCTCGCCCAGCAGTGGGCCACGCTGACGCCCGCAGCGCCCCTCGCCTGGAACGCCAACCTCGCCGCCGCCGCCACCATCCACACCCAGGCCATGGCCGCCGCCGATCTGCAATCGCATCAACTCGTCGGCGAGGCCACGCCGGGCCAGCGCGTCACCAGCGCGGGGTACACCTACAGCGTCGCCGGCGAAAACGTTTATGCGTACGCCACTTCCCCCGCCTACGCCGACGCTGCTTTCGCCATCGACTGGGGGTCCGGCGACGGGACGGTCGGGGGCATTCAGGATCCCCCGGGCCATCGCATCGAAATGATGAACCCCCTCTACCGGGATGTCGGCATTTCCTTTATGCCGCAGCTCCAGCCCACCCGCCCCGACGGCTCCCTGGCCCTCACCGGCCCCTTCCTCTGCACGGAAGATTTCGCCTCCCCTGACCCCGCCATGGCTCCCGCCCTCGTCGGCACGATCTACAACGACGCCAACCACGACGGCGCGTACACGCCCGGCGAAGGCCTCGGCGGCGTCACCATCACCGCGCGAAACGCCGCCGGCACTTACACCACGACCTCGCTCTCCGCCGGCGGCTACGCCCTCACCCTGCCGGCGGGCGACTACGCCCTCAGCTTCTCCGGCACCGCCGCCATCCCCGCCAACGCCACCGGTAACACCTTCACGCTCCATGTCGACACCCAGAACGTCCTGCAGGATATGGAAACTTCCACCCTCGTCCTCGTCGCCAGCAGCCCCCCGACCGGACGCCTTGAACTCGTCACCAACTATCCTCTCCCCGTCGGGCCCAGGGATGTCCGTGGATGGGCCTACGACCCCGATGCGGGCGGCAACGGGGCTGCCTCCATCAACGTCCGCCTCGATATCGACGGCGTGCAGGGAACGCCCACCCTCGCCGACGGCGTCCGCCCAGACCTGGCCGCGCTTGGCTCCACCGCCCACGGCTTCACGCTCACCGTTCCCCCGCTCACCTCCGGCACGCACACTCTCCGCGTCGTTGCCATCGACCCTGTGTCGGGCGGAGAAGTGCTCCTCGGGACCCGAACCGTCACCATCGTCGGCATGCCGTTCGGTCACGTGGACATTTTCAGCGTCAGCAGGGGCATCCAGGGATGGGCCTACCATGCTGACGCCGGGGCGGGGCCCGTGAAGATCCTCATCACCCTCGACGGAAAATCGCTGCAGACCCTCGCGGCGAGCCTCTCGCGGCCCGACCTCGCCGCGGCCCTGGGCTCCACCGCCCATGGCTTCTCCGTCCCGCTGCCCACGCCCACCACCCCCGGACCCCACCGCTACGACGTCTGGATCATCTCCCCCGATGGCAAGTCCGCAACGCTTATCGCCGCGCAACTCCTCACGCCTTCCCTGCCTCCCATTGGGTACCTCGAACTGGCCAATGGCAACCTCCTCGCGGGCTGGGCCACCGATTCCGACTCCCCCACCGCTGCCGTCCGTGTTCTGCTGTTCATCGACGGCATCCCCGCACGCACCCTCTTCACCACGATGACCCGGCCCGATCTTCGTGCCTTCGGCAGCGGGCCCTTCGGCTTCGTGACCCTGACGCCCCCGCTCGCCGCCGGCACTCACTTTGTCGCACTCTATGGCTTCGACGATCTCACGGGAGCCCCCGCCCTCCTCAGCTTCAAGTCCCTCTACGTCCCCCCGCACTTTGATCGCCCGCCGCAAGGCAACGTTGAAACGCTGAGCGCCACGACCCTCTCCGGCTGGGCAGTCGATCCCGACAGCACCGGCCCGGTGGTGGTCGAAGTCACCGTCGATGACCGCGTCGTCGCTGCCGTCTATGCCAACGTCGCGCGGCAAGACCTCGTCGGCTATACCGGCTCGGCCGAACATGGCTTTTCAATGACCCTCGGCCCCAATGCCGTGCCCCCGGGCAGCCACACCCTCAAGGTCCTCGCGTTCAATACGCAAACCGGCGCACTGACGCTGCTGGGCACGAAGCAAATCACGGTCGATGCGCCGCCACCCGTCATCGATCCGCCGCCACCCCCGGATAGTGGTGATGAAGGCCCCCCCACGCCTTGACGCCCGCCCCGCGTTTACTCATTGGGGGGAAAGGGAAAACCGGGAAATCCCGGAATGCCCGGAGCTGAACCAAACCCGGGATGCTGCGGCGGCTGGGGTGGCCGCGGCTGCCCCGGACCCGCCCCGCGCTGCTTGTGATACTGCGCCAGCAGGTTGGTCATGGACTCGATGAGCGCCGGGATCCGCGGTGCCGCCAGATAGACGCGGGCCGAAACCACGGCCGTCGGGATAAAGCTGGTGATAAAGTCGATCCCGAACTCCGCCGGCGTGTGTCCCACCATCACCGCGTTGGTGTAAGACCCGCACAACATCTCGTCGGGAATTTTCAAATCGTCGTAGATCTCCTGGGCCCCCCGCGGCTTGTCGTTGGGGTTCTTGGCCAGCGGGGCCGGCGGAGCGAACTACTGCGAATAGCGCCCGACGATATCTCGCAGCACCGCCACAAACTGTTCCGCGACCGCCGGGGGCATGATCACCCGGGCCACCAGTTGGGGCGGCCGGGCGATGAACTGCAGGAAGTCCACCACGAACTCGTTGGGACCAAAATAGGCCAGAAATCCCGTCGCCACGACGCCGCGTGAGACCTTCTCGGGCACCCTCGCCGACATGGGGTTGTGCGCGATCTTCTGAATCGGACCGGGACCACCCCCCGACGAGGGATTCCCCCCCTCGTTCCCCGAAGGATTCCCCGCATCATTTCCCCCGCCGTTCCCCGCCCCGCCATTCCCTGTCTCGTTTCCTGAACCGCTCATGAAATCTGCCTTCCGCTATGCAACAGTCCTCTACCATACTAGCGGAACCTCGCCGCGTGAAGCGAACTCACCCGCGAGAGTCCGGAAAAATCCATCGCTCGCACTGCCCAGGCGCGATTTGCTCTGCCGCCCCAAACAAAAACCACGCCCACGAGCCCACGTCGCCGCGGATGCGCAGCCTACAGGGTCTCCCACGCTGCGACGCGAGCCGCAACAACCCTTCCAAATCCCAAACTTTCTGGGAACCATTTCTCCCTTCCCTGCGTTATTCCAGGTACCGAGGACCCATGAACGCCGACAGGGAGTGCGCCCATGACGACCCGCCCCTTCAAAAAATTACAATTCGCCTCAGTCGAGCCTCATTCCCCGATCCTGCCCGCTCTAAAAACGTTGAACAACTTGGCCACCTTGGACAACGTGTCGCGATTATTATATAAACCATTAACGAACATCATGTTACGTAACTTTCGAAAACCCGCTCGTTTGGACACCTGTCCAAACATGATGGTCATCTTGCCCACGCCAATCTGTCGCCCTTGGCCAACGCCGCGCAAAATCCTTGAAAACATCGTCCCCCTGCGTTACATTGCTCGATTCCCCGCCCGCATGGTGGACCTGCTCCGCCTTGCGCGCACCGCCGTCGGTGACGACCGGCGGCCCCATGGCCCCTTTTCTCCTGAGGTTCTCAGTGGTCAAAATTCGCCTGAAACGCTTCGGCCGCAAAAATCACGCCTTCTGGCGCATCAATGCCGTCGATCACCGCTCCCCGCGCGATGGCAAGGTCCTCGAACAACTGGGCTTCTACGACCCCATCACGCCCGACACCGCCAAGCAGGTTCAGGTCGACAAGGCGCGCGTCGAGCATTGGATCAAGCAGGGCGCTCAGCCCTCCAATACCGTCCGCCGGCTTCTGCTTCGCGCCGTCGATTCGGGCCAGGCCGCTGCCATCGCTACGCCCGCAGCCTGAACCACAAGCCCGAAGTTCGGCAGACGCTTCCTGGGGACCGTCTCGCCTTGAGACTTCCCGCTTCTGACTTCTGGCACACCATGCGCATCGATGTCCTGACCCTCTTCCCCGAAATGTTCGCCCCCATCCTCGGCGGCAGCATCCTTAAGCGGGCCCAGGACAAAGGCCTCGCGAGCTACCACGTTCACCAGCTCCGCGATTACACCAAAGATCCCCACCGCAAGGTGGACGATCGGCCCTTCGGCGGCGGGCCGGGCATGGTCCTGATGTGCCAGCCCGTTCTCGACGCCGTCGCCGCCATCGAAGGTGCCGACCCTGCCCCCACGACCCGCATCCTCCTCGCCCCCACCGGTCGCAAATTCTCTCAGCCCCTCGCCGAGGAACTCAGCAGACTCCCCCGGCTGCTGCTCATCGCCGGCCATTATGAAGGCTTCGATGAACGCATCCACGAGCTGCGCCAACCACGGGAAATCAGCGTCGGGGACTTCATCCTCTCCGGCGGCGAGATTCCCGCCATGCTGCTTCTCGATGCCGTCGTCCGGCTCCTTCCCGGCGTTTTGGGCGACAGCCTCTCCTCCCACGGTGAGTCCTTCGGCAATGCCGACGAAACCATCCAGGGAGGTCTCGAATATCCGCACTACACACGCCCCCGCGAATATGCGGGCCTGAGTGTGCCCGACATTCTCCTCTCCGGCGACCACGGCAAGGTCGAGCAATGGCGCCGCGAGCAGGCTCAAAAACGGACCGCTGAAAGGCGTCCCGATCTCCTCCGGGAGGCCCGCGAAGGGAATCAACGAACGGTCGATTGAATTCGGTGCATGTCTGCCCGATCTCCCGTTTCCCCTGCTCGCCGAGCCTCTCCTTCCCGGGCCATTGCTGCCCAGAAAGTCAGACCCCCATGAAGAACGAATTTCTCGCCCACGTGGAAAGCAAACACATGAAGGCGACCCCGCCGCAGTTCGACATCGGCGATCTGGTCGATGTGCACCAGCGCATTGTCGAAGGCGACAAGGAGCGTATTCAGGTGTTCTCCGGCACGGTGATCATGCGGAAGGGCGACGGCATCAACGCCAACTTCACGGTTCGCCGCATCGTGAACAACGAAGGCGTCGAGCGTGTGTTTCCGCTGCACTCCCCGAAGATCGAGAAGCTGGAAGTGAAGCGCAAGAGCCGCGTGCGTCGGGCGAAGCTTTACTTCCTGCGTGAGCGGACGGGCAAGGCGACACGGTTGAAGGAAGGCGCCGCCATCGTGGCCCCCGACGCCGCCGCCAAGGCCACCAAGGCCGCCGAGAAGAAGGCCCGGAAAGCCGCCAGCAAGTAAGTCACGAACGCGATTCGCTGCGGGCCGCCGCAAGGCGTGCCCGCAGCAATTCCGCGAGCATGGGAATAAACGTACGCCGATCGATCGGCTTGGCGGCCACCGCATTGCATCCGGCCGCCTCCCAGCTCTCGCGCTCGGCAGCGTCGGGCTGTGCGGTCAGCGCGACGATCGCCCCCTGATACCCCGCCGTGCGAATCCGCCGCATGACCTCCTCCCCATCCAGCCCCGGCATGTGAATATCCAGCAGTGCCAGATCGAATGCCCCCTGCCCCCGCGTGGCAAGGTCCTCCTCCACGCTCGCCACGGCCATCACCCCATCCGACACCGCCACGACCTCCGCTCCCGCCCGCCGCAGAAATTCCTCGACGAGCCAGCGGATATTGGGATCATCCTCCGCCAGAAGAACGCGCGCCTCCAGACGGTCGTCCGAGGGCTGGCTGGAGATGCGAGCCGCGGTGACGCCCAGTTCCGAGAGGGGCAATTCGATGCTGAAACTGCTGCCCTTGCCGGGCGAGCTGGTGACGGCGATCGACCCGCCCATGCGTTCGATCAGCTCCCGCGAAATGGCCAGCCCCAGACCAAACCCACGGTAACGCCGGGTCGGCCCCTGATCGACCTGAAAGAAGGGCTCAAAGATGTGCCGCGCGTTGTCCGGGGAGATTCCAATGCCCGTGTCGCGGACTTCAAAGCGGATCGCTTTTCCAGAGGCCCCCTGCCGGCTGGGAGGCGCGGCGCTGATCGCCAGGGTCACGCGACCGGCGTCGGTGAACTTGATGGCATTGGCGAGCAGATTCAGGAGGACCTGGCGAAGGCGCACGCCGTCGGCGCGGATGGAAGCGGGCAGATCGCGGCCGGCATCGAGCGCCAGGTCGATGCCGCGCGCCATGGCCCGGGGGCGCACGAGCTCGATGGCCTGGGCGGCGAGGTCGCGCGGCGACTCGAGCTCCCAGTTCAGGGCGATTTTCCCCATCTCCGCCCGCGTGAGGTCCAGGAGGTCGTCCATCAACTTCAGCAGGTGCGCCGCGTTTTGCCGGATGACATCCACGTAGCGGTCGCGCTGCGCGGGGGCGATGTCCTCATCCATCATCAGGTCGGCGTAGCCGAGGATGCTGGTGAGCGGCGTGCGGATTTCATGGGTCGTGTTGGCGAGGTAGGTGCTCTTGGCGGCGCTGGCTTGCTCGGCACTTTGTTTGGCGGCGATGAGATCGGCCTCAGCGCGTTCGCGTTGTTCGATCTCAGCGCGCAGGCGATCATTGGCGGTGGAGAGCGCCGCGGTGCGCTCGCGGACGCGGAGTTCCAGACCGGCGCGATATTCTTCGAGGGAGCGTTGAGCGCGCCGGCGCTCGGTGACGTTGATGGCGAGGGCGAGGGTGGCGCGGCGACCGTCGAAGTCGATCCAGTGGCTGACGACCTCGGCCTCGATGGGAACGCCGCGCTTGTCGTGGTGGCACCAGAGGCCGGTGGTGCGGGGATCGTCGGGGGCGGAAGGATCGCTGAGGCGGGTGATGTCCTGGGTATCGCCGAGGTCGGTGACTTTCATGGCCAGGAATTCATCGCGGGTGTACCCGTAGGCTTCGAGGGCGCGGTCATTGACGGCAAGGAAGCGCAGATCCGCGGGGTCGAAGACCCACATGGGGAAGGGGTTGTGCTCGAAGAGGTGCTGGTATTGGTGGGCGATGGTCTGGATGCGTTCATGGAGTCGCGACTGCTGGCGATGAAACGCCTTGAAATAGGAACGCACAAGGACGAACAGCAGCAGGGTGGTGGCAAGCACAAAGAACCAGCCCTTGGCGGTCTGGACGTGCTCCTCGGTTTCGAGCGCCAGGCCCAGGGTGCGGGCGGTTCGATGCAGGGCGACGTCGGAAAAGAAAATCCACAGGCCGGCGGCAACGCAGTAAATCATGGAGATGCGCAGCGCGATTCGCCCGGCTCCCCTGCGTTGTCTCCGCACGGGCGGTGGCTGCTCAGCATGGAGGGGCTGGTCACCCATAGTACGACGTCTTTACAAAAACAAAGCCCCATGACCAGACATGGATGAATCACGAAGGAGTCCTTGCTCGTGACAGCATATAGCGGGCAACGCCGGAAGACACTACCGCAGTTGCAATTTAATCCTTAGAATTGCAGAAATGTTAATCGACACGCATTGTCACCTCACGTCGGACGCATTGCAGCAGGGGGTATCGGGGGGGACTGCGGCGGTGCTGGCGCGGGCTGTGGCGGCGGGGGTGGGGCGCGTGGTGACGGTGGGGACGGACTTTCCAGATCACGGAAAGGTGCTGGCGTTGCTGCGCGACCATGCGTCGGTTTTCGGAGCGCTGGGCATCCACCCGCACTATGCGGCGCAGGTGGAGGAGGGCTATGAGGCCTTTCTGGAAAATCGTGTGAAGAAGGAGCCCAAGGTTCTGGCTCTGGGCGAGTGCGGGCTGGATTATCATTACGATTACTCGCCGAAGCTGCTGCAGCGCGGGGTGTTCCTGAATCAATTAGAGATGGCGCGGCGGGTGGGATTGCCGGTGATTCTGCATGTGCGCGAAGCGCATGCCGACGCGCTGGCCATCATGGAAGACTTTACGGATTTGCGGTTCGTGGTGCATTGTTTCACGGGCACGCCGGCGGAGTGCGCGGCGTGGGTGGAGCTGGGCGCGTACATCGGGTTCACGGGGATTGTAACGTATGGGGGCGCGGGGGATGTGCAGGCGGCGGCGAAGCTGACGCCGGCGGACCGGCTGCTGGTGGAGACCGATTCGCCTTATCTTTCCCCCGAGCCGGTACGCAAGGTGAAGCCCAACGAGCCGGCGC
>CALCHA010000146.1 GCA_937901265.1 uncultured Phycisphaerales bacterium | reverse complement strand
AGACCACAACAACGCCCATGACGATGAGAATGGCCGGCTCGATCAGCGCCAGCGGTATCGTGTGAAATGCCAGATCCCACGCCGCATACCAGGGGTACTCCCAGGTGTCGGGCATCGACATTACGCTGTCGTTGGCAATATGCACCCAGTCATGGTTTCGCCCCTCCCAGCGCTGCGCGGGCGGACGCGGCATCGCGGGATCACCCTCGAGCCAGGTCCGCACGTCATAGTTATAGAACTGCTTGCTCCACAACAGTCCCGCAAACGCCTGCCGCTGAATGTTCTGCATGTCCTCCGAAAGACCCGCGGGCACGATCGTCTGGTAAAACGCATCCGCCTCGCCGCGGCGCTGCTCGAAGAGCGCGTCGAATGCCGCATCGATTTCCACCTCCGTCCCCGCGTGCGTGAGCCGCAGCACCACGCTCTCGCTCCCCTTCCCCGCCACCTCCAGCTCGTAGCGAATCCCCGCCTTCGTTCCCCGCCCCTCCGGGTTTACCACGCCCTCATCCTTCGAAATAATGTGGCGATGAAACGCGTCCTTCACATAGGGCGAAGCGCTGCGGCTGCCAAACAGCCGCTCGCAGTGGGTCTCGTTTTCCGTGAACAACGTCTCCTTCCAGGGCCCTCCCTGAGCATACCGCAGCACAAAATCCCCCAGCTCCGGATGCTTGGCGCAAATCTTCCCCGCACCCTCCTGCCACATCACTGGCCGCGGCGATCCCTCCGCCCAGCTCCAGGTGTTCCGAAACCACAACGTCGGCAACAGCGTCAACGCCGCCTTTTCCGCGCCCCGGTTGAACACCGTCACTCGAATCAGCAGATCCTCCACATCCCCCTTGGCATATTCCACCTGGAGATCAAAATACTTGTCCGCCGCGAACACCCCCGTGTCGATCAACTCATACTCGGGGTCCTTCTTGCCACGGCGCGTTCCCTCCGACACCAGCAGATCATAGGGATAGGCCGCCTGAGGATACTTGTACAACGCTTTCATATAGGAATGGGTCGGCGTCGAATCGAGGAAGTAGTAATACTCCTTCACATCCTCCCCATGATTCCCCTGCGGCCCCGTCAAGCCAAACATCCGCTCCTTGAGGATCGGATCTTTCCCGTTCCACAGCGTCAGGCCGAAGCACAGATATTGCCGCCGGTCCGAAATACCCAGCAGCCCATCCTCGTTCCAGCGATAGGCGCGGCTCCGCGCATGGTCGTGCGGAAAATAATCCCACGCGCTCCCATCCGCTGAATAATCTTCGCGCACCGTCCCCCACGCCCGTTCCGACAAATAGGGCCCCCACTTCTTCCAGTCCGATTCGTCACGCGCCTGGTCCAGGCGTTCCTGCTCTGCTGTCTTTGCCATCACTCGCCATCAATAAAGGGTGACCTGCTGGGTCAGTCCGCCATCCACATAGTAGGTGCTCCCCGTCACGTACTCCGCTTCATCGCTCGCCAGAAACACGGCCACGCTCGCCACCTCGTCGGGCCGGCCAAACCGTCCCCAGGGAATCTCCGAGAGCGCGTTTTTCATCGATGCCGGATCGTTGAGCACCTTTTGATTGATGGGTGTCGCAATCGCGCCCGGCGCAATGTTGTTCGCATTGATCTTGTAGGGCGCCAACTCCATCGCGATATTCCGCATCATCATCCGCACCCCGCCCTTGCTTGCGCAATAGGCCGTGTACCCGGGGAAGGGAATGTCTTCATGCACGCTCGAAATGAAAATCAGCTTCCCGCCCAGATCATCCCCCTTTCGCTGCGCCACCATCTGTTTCGCGCACACCTGGGCCACCAGATAGGAACCAAACAGGTTCACGCCGAGCACCTTCGCCCACTCCGCATCCGTCGCTTCGAGGAAGGGCTTGTTGATCTCGATCCCGGCGTTGTTGACGCAAATGTCCAGCCGCCCGAACTTCGCCACGACCGCCTTGACCATCGCCTCCACCTCCGCCCGATTCGAGACATCGGCCGGCACGGCCAGCGCCGCCGTCGGAAACGCCTGCACCTCCGCCTCCGCATCCGCCTCGCGGTTTCCGCCGGGCAGATAGTTCACCGCCACATGGGCCCCCTCCCGTGCAAACCGCTCGGCAATTCCCCGCCCAATGCCGCTGTTCGCCCCCGTAATCAACGCCACCTTGTCCTTCAGTCGCATCATGGCTCCTTCCAGTTCGTCGCCCCTCACTTCGCTCAAAGGGGCCTGTTCCCTGAGATTTCTTCAAACACTTCCGCCAAGCCTACCCCCTCGCCTGCTCGCTGTCACCCTCTTTTCCACAAGAACCACGACCTCCTACCCGCCCCTCGCCGCCGCCTCGCGTTCCGTGGATTTCTCAGCCACGCGCCACCTCGCGCATGTTTGATGCACCCCCTGCGCATCTTGCCCCCACCGTTTGCCGCCCACCGCCGCTTCCCCCATAATCCGCCCTTCCGACCTCGCCTCAGGGATCTCCCATTCCATGATTCCGATTCCCATCGGTACCGACCGCCCCCTGCGCCGCATCCCCTGGATGAACCTCCTGCTCATCGCAGCCAACATCGTCTGCTACCTGCTCAGCCACCGCCTTTTCCACGCCGGTCGCGGCATCGTCACCGCCACCGGCCTCGCCCCGGGATGGGACAAATACCTCCTCTACCCCACCCACCCCGCGCTCTTCCAGTTCATCACCTACCAGTTTCTCCACGAAGGCTTCGCCCACATCGGCTTCAACATGCTCTTCCTATGGGTCTTTGGAAATAATCTCAACGAAAAGCTCGGCAACATCGGCTACCTCTGCTTCTACCTCACCGGTGGCGTCCTGGCCGGCTGCGGCCAAATGCTCACCTCCTCCGCCCCCACCCTCGGTGCCTCGGGCTCCATCTCCGCCGTCACCGGACTCTTCTTCGTCCTCCTCCCCCGCACCAACATCCGCATCCTCATCTTCATCATCGTTTATGCTGACATCTGGGAAATCCCCTCGATGTACTTCATCCTTTTCAAGGTCGGCCAGGACATCATCGAGCCCCTCCTCGCCTCCTCCAACGTCGCCCACATGGCCCATATCTCCGGCACAGCGTCGGGCATCATCATCGGCCTCTTCCTCCTCCTCGGCGGCTTGGTGCAACGCGACCATTACGACCTCCTTGCCACCTTCCATCGTCACCGCCGCCGCCGGCAGTACGAATCCCTTGTCGCCCGCGGCTATCGCCCCTTCACCCCCACGCTCGCCGCCGATCCCACCGACTTACCAGCCTCCTGCCCCATCACGCCCACCGCCCCGCGCCACGACAACCCGCGCGTCGCTACCCTCCGCGACCAGATCACGCTCCTCATCCGCGAGCGCCGCCTGCCCGATGCCACCGCCCGTTACCTGGAGCTCCGCACCCTCGACCCGCGGCAAATCCTCACCCCTCAGGACCAGCTCGACGTCGCCAACCAGCTCATGGCCGACGCGAAATACGCTCAAGCTGGCGCCGCCTATGAAGACTACCTCAACGCCTACCCCCGTCGCCCGCAGGAAGAACAGGTGGTGCTCGTCCTCGCCCTGATCTACATCCGTTATCTCCCCGATCCCGTCCGCGCCCGCGAACTCCTCATCGGCCTGATCCCTCGACTTCACAATCCCGAAGAGCGCCAGCTCGCCCAATCGGAACTCGCCCGCCTCGACACCCCCCCACCCCCTCAAGACAACAATCCCTGACCCTTGGGCATTCGTCTCGGGCATGCCGATCTGTTATAGTGCCCACTCAATCGGGGCGTAGCTCAGCCTGGCTAGAGCGCCTGGTTTGGGACCAGGAAGTCGCAGGTTCAAATCCTGTCGCCCCGACTTATTTTTCTTGGCATTTACTGCTTGACAGGCTTCCCGACAGGGAAGCCTTTTTGTTGAAATGCAGTTGTGGCGCAGTTCGGCGCACCGCTCCCCCATCCATATGGTACCCGCTACGCCAGATCCGCCAGCCGCTGCTCCGCCGCACGCGCCGGCGTCACCCATCGCCCGCATACCGCCAGCACCGCCGCCGCCAGCACAACTTTTCCGTCAATAGTCATAATCTTCATATTTTAATTCCTACATCGCAATAGGTGACCGGCCTCAGACCCCGCCAGTTCCATAATGTGTCCCCAGTCGACCGCATTCCCTACTGCAAGTGCCCGGAACGCTGGCCTGCCGCGGTGAGGATCATCACGGACGCCTCATTTGAAAAACGCGGCTCCCTTTTCCCACTGGGGCTGTCCGCATGAACGCGCCGCACGTAAATGCCCAGCTATGATGGAGGTGCCCCACTTGCACTTGCTCTTATGCATCGGCTGGCTCGAACGCCGGGATGGTCCGATTCTCGGCCTGCGAGACTTCGTCTAGGCCCAGGTCCTCCGCCGCTTCCCCGGCACCACCGCCCAGTACTTCTCCTGCGCCGATGATGTCCCTGAGAGGAATTTGATTTGTCATGGGCGCTGGAAGCGGCGAGGGGGCAGGGGCCTTTGCCCCGACTCTTCTCGAATGAAGGCCCTTCGACCAAAACGTCGAACGGCCTTCTTCTTTTTGTGGTGACTTGAGTTACGTCGTTCAGCGACCGTTTCTAACCGGATTGTCGTCAAGAAGTAGAAATGTCACCCTGATAGCCGAAATAGAAATGTCACCTGTTCATTGAGGCCCGTCGATTTTCGGGCAGGCGGCGTTGCGGGGCGGCGGAGGCGCAGGGACGAGCGCAGGCGCAGCCGAAGCCAGGACCGGAGCCGGAGCCGGCCCGCAACGCCGGGACGCTTTGCCCACCGGGTCCCGGTTCCACGGGTGATCCGGTCCGGGCTTCCATAACTTTCTGTTCACTGCCACCGGCCGGATCCTTTGGGCTTGCGGCCGGGCTGCGAGAATCCGGCAGCTCAGCCGCGCGTCGCTATGGCTTGCCGGGGAGCGTGGCTGCTTTTGGGGCCTCACCCGAAGCCTCCGCCTCTTCATAAACCCCTGTCAAATCGGTGTTCGACCCGGGGGGCGGGTTCTCCGGCACAGTAGCTGCTTTTGAATCTTCCGCCCCAGCCGCGGTCGCATCGGAGCCGGGGGGCGGGTTGTCACCGCCGGCGGCCGTATCGACGGCGGCCAGGTGCCGCGCCACCGCCCCGCGGTCCACACCCAGTTCCCGCGCAATACGCCGGTTAGACCAGCGACGCTGATGCAATGTCACAATCGCATGAATCATCGCCACGCCGAGGTGATTGGCCATCCGCTCGCTCCTTG
>CALCHA010000145.1 GCA_937901265.1 uncultured Phycisphaerales bacterium | reverse complement strand
CCTGCCCGGCCGCTTCCATGCCGCCGGCGATCGGGGCCTCGGTGCGGCGCTGCTCAATCGCGAGATGCGGACGATTTCCCGCGTGGTCGTGCACCCGGTCTTTCGCGGCGTGGGGCTGGCGGTGGAGCTGGTGAGGCATGTTTTGGCGCGCCCGCAGACGCCCTGCATCGAGGCGCTCGCCGCGATGGGCCGGGTGCATCCCTTCTTTCAGCGTGCCGGCATGAGCGCTTACGACCGCCCGCCCCTGCCCGACGCAGTCCGCCTGGTGGCCGCCCTTGAGGCCGAGGGCCGCCACCCGCGCGACCTCGTCGACATGACGGCGGCCGACCTCTCGCCATTTCTGGCGGCGGAGTTGCTGCGCTTCGCCCGCCGGGCGCGGGACCAGGCGGGCGCCCTGGCTGAAGCACGCATTCGCCTGATGTCGCAGCCGGTCTATTTCCTCTGGTGCGCCGCTGAAAAATCGACAGGACCCGTTTGAACAGGGAGGGTTGCTCATGAGCTTTGGCGAAGTGGTGGCGATCGAACTGGGGCGGCTGGTGCCCCACCCGGACAACGCCAACGTGATGTCCGCGGAAGTGATGCGCAAGCTGCGCGGCCACATTGCGCGCACCGGACGCTACGAGCCGCTGCTGGTGCGGCCGCACCCCGGGATCCGCGGGGCGTTCCAGTTGATCAACGGGCATCATCGCAAGGAGGCGCTCGCGGCACTGGGGCACGAGAAAGCGTCGTGCGTGGTCTGGCCGCTGGATGACGCCGAGGCGCTGCTGCTGCTGGCGACGGTGAATCGTCTGGGCGGCGAGGATGCGCCGGGCAAGCGTCTGGAGCTGCTGGAAAAGCTCGCCGCGGCGACCGAGGCGGGGGCGGAGCGATTGGCGGAGATGGTGCCCGAGGGGGCGGCGGCGCTGCGGGCGCTGCTGGAGCGGACGGTGCATCCGGTGCCCGCCGCCCCGCCCTCGCCGGCAAAGATGCCCGAGGCCCTGACCATCTTTCTGCAGGCCCAGGAAAAGGAGCAGGTGCTGCGCGGCCTGCGCGCGACGGCCAGGGACCTGCGGGCCGGGCTGCTGCAATGGGCGGCGATGTGGGAAGAGGGGCAGGACCGCGCGTGAACATTTTTTCGAAAGGATGGACCATGGATGATCAACGGGTGGATGGGGTCCTGGCGAAGCTGGCCGAATCGTCGGACCTGCAGAAGGTGATCCAGGCCAGCGGCCTGCCGCCGGAGGAAATCATGCGGCTGCTGCGCCTGCCCGGTGGCCGCCGTCGGCTGCGCGCGTGGCAGTCCCTGGCGCGAGTGCATCGGCGGCTGCTGGCGGATCAGTACAGCCCCTTCGCGATCAGCCAGCTGGCCGGGCTGCTGGGCGACGAAAAGCCGGAGGTGCGGCTCAAGGGGGCGCTGGCGATCCTCGCCGCGGTGCGTGAAAAGAGCCGCGAACGAAAGGTTCGCGGCAAGGCGGAAACGAAGCCTGTGCTGGATGTCCCGATGCTCGATGGCACCGCGACTGCCGAGCTGCTCGAGGCGGTCAGCGAGGTCCTCGAACGGCGACGCGAGCCGCCCGAGGGCCCCTCGCATTCGCGGGAGGATTGATCGGCACCCATCGGGGCGGGACAATGGGACCAAAGGAGCATGCGCTGATGAAACGGAAAACAATCCTGAGCGTGGCGTTGATCGGCGCACTGGCAGCGGCGGCTGCGGGACAAATGACCGCCGCTCCGGCGACCGCTCCGGCGACGGCGCCGGCGACCTCGCCGGCGCTGTGGGTCACGCGGGCGCAGCTCGACAAGGTGAAGCTGAGCTCCCTCCTCGACCCCGCCCCCACCGACGACGGGGCGATTGTCTTTCCAGATCTGCAGGCCGGCGTGCTCTTCCCTCAGGAAAGTTATGCCGCCAACGAGCCGGTGCGGGCGACGCTGGTGGTGCATTCCCTGATGGTGAACGTCACGCGGGCGATCAAAGCGCGGGCGGACCTTGGCGGGGTGGGGGACAAGGCGCTGGTGGAGGGCAGCGCGCGGCTGCAGCTCGTGCGCAAAGGGCAGGAGGGCGCGGAGCAGGTGATCGCGGACCTGAAGCCGGTCAGCAGCGGCGCGCGGAGCCTCACGCAGAAGGCGATCGTGATCAAACCGAACGATTACTGGGTGAACATGGGCGACGTGCGGAATCTTGCGGGGGGGAGGTTGTCACCGGGGGAGTATGTGCTGCGGTTCTGGATGGAAGGGCAGCGGGCGGAGGAAAGTTTCCGGGTGGTTGCGGGGGAGGCGGCGAAGGACCGGAACGTGGTTCTGCCGCGGGAGCTGCAGGTGGCACCGGGGCAGGGGATGGTGTTCTCGATGTCGGGGGGCTGGCAGACGCGGAAGGCGACGCCGGCGAAGGCGGCGGAGGAGGTTTGGCCGATGGAGTCGCCCTATCCCTCGCCGCGGAACTGGCAGGACTTCGAGCCGGCGCTGGGGCTGGGGATTGGCAGCGGGGCGAGCGAGCGTTATTACGCGCGGCTGTCGGAAGTGCCCGCGACGGACGAGATGGTGGGCATCCAGGCGGAATTCGTGGGCAAGGGTGCGAACCACCTCAAGGTCACGCTGACGCCGCAGGCCAGGGGGAAGCAGATTCCGCGGTTTCCGAGTGTCTATCTGCTGGTGCAGAATCTGGGCACCAAGGCGCTGGTGCGGGGGTACAACGAGCGCGAGTACAACCAGACGGGCACCCCGGTGGCATTCACGCGGCCGGTGGTGATCGACATCACGCTGCCGGAGCAGGGCGGGCCGAACATGTATTTTCAGGGCAAGGCGCGGGTGTGGGTGGTGGTCTCGTCGGATCCCGTGTGGTATGGGCCGGTGGAGGGGCAGGATGAGGATGGGAACATGATTGCGCAAGGTCGCGCGGCGGGGGCATCGCGCTGGACGGGGGTGGTGCGCAGCGCTCCGCTGGTGGTGGACCTCGCCAAGGGGGAGGAGGGGCATTGAAGGGGAAATCGCGTTACGAAGAAGGGGGAATAAGTAGACGAATATGGAAATGTGGTTGTTAGCGTCTGAATGGGCGGTTTTTTGGGGGTGTGTATGGTTTCGCGGGCGGATGGGGAGATGCTGGGGCGGGTGGGGCTGCGTGGGCCGGGGGATCGGCGGGAATTGGCGGCGTGGGTGGGGGCGTTGCTGCAAATGCGTTTACCGACGGAGGGATGTTGTGCGGGGCACGGCACGCCGCTGGATTATCTGGAGCACAGCTTTTTTGAGGGGGAGGGGGACGCGGTGGTGTGGGCGTGCCGGGGCGGGGGCAAGACGATGATGGGGGCGGTGGCGACGCTGCTGGATCTGCTGTTCAAGCCGGGGGTGCAGGTACGGATTCTCGGGGGCAGTTTTGAGCAGAGCGAGAAGATGTATGGCTACCTGCGGGTGCTGATGGAGCGGCATTTTTCTCACACATTGAAGGAGGCACCGACGCAGCGGCGGCTGGTGCTGCGCAATGGCTCGCGGGTGGAGGTGCTGGCGCAATCGGACCGCAGCGTCCGCGGGCAGCGGGTGCAGAAGCTGCGCTGCGATGAGGTGGAGCTCTTCGACCCGGACGTCTGGCAGGCGGCGCAGCTGGTGACGCGCAGCGAGGGATGCGGGCCCGGCGGGCGGCCGGTGCGCGGGGCCGTGGAGGCCTTCTCCACCATGCATCGGCCGGGCGGGTTGATGCAGCACGTGCTGGAGGAAGCCGGCGCCGCTTCGGGGCGGAAGGTTTTCGCGTGGTGCGTGTGGGATGTGCTGGAAAGATGCCCGGACTGGCGGCAATGCGCGAGCTGCCCGCTGGCGTCCGACTGCGGCGGGCGGGCGAAGCGGGTGGAGGGCAAGGGCGGATTTGTGAAGATCGAGGATGTGCTCATCATGCGGGGGCGGGTATCGACGGGCGTGTGGAAGCACGAGATGCTGTGCGAGCGGCCGCGGTATGAGGATGCGGTCTTCGGCGGATTTTTGCGGGAGACGCACCTGCGGACGTGGACGGGCGGCGTGCCCCGGGCGGGGGAACGGGTGACGCTGGAGGGGCGGGAGCTGCGCGTGGAGGGGGCGATCGCGGGGGTCGATTTTGGGTATCGCCATGCGTTTGTGTGTCTGTGGGTGGTGGTGCTGCGCGAGGCGGGGCGGCGGGTGGCGTGGGTGGTCGACGAGCTGGTGACGCGCGAGAAGACGCTGGCGCGGAACGCGGAGCTGATGTGTCAGCGGCCCTTCAGCAGGGCGGAGGGATTGATCGTCGGCTGCGACAACGCCGGCGGGCAGGTCAACGGCCAGACGGGCAAGACGGACGAACGGGTGCTGCGCGAGGCGGGGTTCGTGACGAAGAAGCGCTTCCTGCGGATCGAGGAGGGGGTGGCGGAACTGGCGGAGCTGGTGAGTCCGGCGGAGGGCGCGGTGCGGCTGCTGGTGGATCCGGGATGTGGCCGCACGATCGCGGCGCTGGAAGGGTATCGCCGGGGGAAGGATGGCGGCGCGATCAAGGATGGCACACACGACCACCTGATCGACGCGCTGCGGTACGCCCTCGCGCAGCGCAGCAACGAAACGAAAATGGGAACGTACTGAGAACGCCGAACGAAGAACGCCGAACGAAAACCGTCACAGCCCGGGAAACGCCCGCTCGCCCGGCCGCGGATCGAGCAGCCACTTGTTGACCTTCACGGTCTGCAGGATGCGGCGGTAGGCGAGGCTGAGGCTGGCGGCGATGTGGAGGTCGAGTTCTTCATCGGTGGGGGCATGGAAGGGGGAATCGATGCGTGAGTCAATGTGGAAGCCGGCGTCATTGGCGAAGGCGGCGAACCATTTGTTGTCGCCGACGAGACGCATGGGGCTGGCGGTGGTTTCGAGATGTTCGCCGAGGCCGGTGAGAAAGCGTTGCTGCTCGGCGGTGAGGTGGGACTCGGGGGTGAAGAGGCGGGCGCGCATGCGGCGGGCGCGGCCTTCATCCTCGGCGGCGACGTAGTTGAGGATGTACTCGATATCCTCTTCAAGTTCGTAAGGGTAGAAGGCGAAGGCTTCTTCGAGGTCGAACTTTTCGGGAGCGTTGCCGGCTTTCCACGCGGCGAGGAAAGCGTCGGCGGAGGGCTCGACGCCCAGCCAGCGCAGCTTGGAGTCGAGGTAGGCGCCCCAGGGCGTGTTCCATTCCTTGATCCAGGGCGTTTCGCGAATGAGTTGGTAGGTGGCCATGAGGACATTGTAGTCACAAATAGCACGAGGGAGCGCAAAAGCTGCGGGGGGGCTAAAGGTGCGAGGGGGATAGCCCGATAGTTTGGGCAGTCCGCGGCACAACGCCGCCCCCCGACCTTCTGGAGAGATCATGAGCACGCCCGCGAAGAACATCCGCATCATGTGTCCGAACCTCAAGTGCCGCTCGATTCTGGTGGTGCCGGAGACGGCCCGCGGGAAGAACGTGAAGTGCTCGAACTGCGCGACGCTGTTCAAGATCCCGGTGACGGCCCCCACGCCGAGCCCTGCGGGAAGGTAACGAAAGCAAGGCGGGCTCGACAGTCTTCTCGCTTCTCGCTTCGAGAGGCGAGCGGGAGGGCTGACGATTTCACTCAGCGTGGTCCTGGAACGGAAACGTCCTTCTTCGAGGGACCAGACGAAAACAGGAAGGACCTGCGCAGCGGCGTGTCATCGCCTGCGCGAAGTGACGCTGTTGGTGGGTGAGGGTTTTGTGCAGGGAAACGCGGAGGACGGGAGGACGG
>CALCHA010000144.1 GCA_937901265.1 uncultured Phycisphaerales bacterium | reverse complement strand
CGCATCTGATGAGCCGCAGAAGTTTGAAGACTTCATTCACAAGGTCTGGGGAGCGGGCGTGGCGAAGCATTTTGCGATTCCCTACAACCGAAAGATCTGGGCCGTGGATCTGAAGGAGATGGAGACCTCCTGGCTGGGGGGGCGGGTGCCGCTGCCGAATCTGGAGCAGATGATTCAAGGTGCCCTCGAACCGGCACCGCCACCGATGGGCCCCAACGCCCGCTTTGGCTATCCGCTCAAGGGGGGATTCCAGTCCCTGATGAACGGGTTTCTGCCCCACGTGCAGGATCGGCTGATGCTCAACACGCGGGTCGTGGGCTTCTCTCCCACCGGCAAGACCTTGACGCTCTCCAACGGCCAGACAGTGAAGTATGAGCAGCTGATCTCCACAATGCCTCTGCCGGTGCTGGTGCGCATGGCAGGCGACGAGGCCCCTGCCGAAGTGCAGAAGGCCGCCGCAGCGCTGCGTCATACCTCGGTGAAGTGCGTGAACATCGGCGTGAAGCGCGAGAACGTCACCGACAAGCACTGGATTTACTATCCCGAGGACTCCGTGTTCCACCGCATCTTTGTGCAGGGCAACGCATCGCCGCACTGCAACGCACCGGGCGGCTTTGGCTTCACCTGCGAGATTACCTACAGCCCGACCAAGCCGCTGCCATGTGATGGCGAAGAGCTGATCAAGCTGTGCATCGCCGACGCCAGGCGCGTGGGATTTCTCAAGCAGGACGATGAGGTGATTTGCGCCAACGTCGTCGACATGCCCTACGCCTATGTGATCTACGATCACGCCCGGCCGCGGAATATCGCGACGATTCGCCAGTGGCTCTCGCAGCACGACATCGTGCTGGTGGGGCGCTACAGCGAATGGGAATATTACAACTCCGACCATGCCTTCCTGGCGGGGAAACGCGGCGCGGAGGAGGTGCGGCAAATTCAGGCGAAGCATTCGCGCACCAACGCTGGCCGCGTGCACGAAGGTGCCGACCGCGCTGAGCAAACGGGTTGGCGCATCGCCGCTCCCCTCGCCGACCGCGGCACGCTGAACGAAAGCGTCCGCTGATCCGTTGACCCGGCGCCCCCTGCGGCCCCCTATCGTCTGATTCCTCTTTCCGCCGGCACGCCCATCATGGCTGCCGGCGGTTTTTTTTAGAGCGAACGCTCCCGCCCCCGGAAAATCCTTCCGCCGATCTGGGCACATTTCTCTATCGCGAAACAGGCCTGCTTCGTATACTGCCGCGCGATCCACTTCACCCAAGGGAGATCGGCATGGCCCAGACCCTGTACGCCAAACTGCTCCGTCATTTTCACCCGCGGCACTTCCGGGAAGCGCGGCGTGATTTTCTCAAGGCCAGCGTCGCCGCCTCCGCGGGCGTGCTCCTCTCCAGCTGCATGACCGGCGGCGGGGAATCTCCGACCAAACGCAACGGGAAGAGCGTCGTCGTCATCGGGGCCGGTTTCGGCGGCCTCGCCTGCGCCTACGAGCTGCATGCCGCCGGCTATGACGTCACCGTGCTCGAAGCGCGCAACCGCCTCGGCGGGCGCGTGCTCTCCTTCAACGACATGGTCCGCGGCAAGGTGGTCGAGGGGGGTGGCGAACTGATCGGCTCCAACCATCTCACCTGGATCGCCTATGCCACCAAATTCAAATTGCCCTTCCGCCAGATTGAAGAAGATGAATCGCTTCACGCCCCCCTCCTGGTCAACGGCGTCGCCCTCGGGGAGGCAGAGGCGGAGAAAATGCTCGCGGCTCTCGAGGCCGGCCTCAACACCCTCAACGACGCCGCCAAGGTCGTCAACGTCGAGCAGCCCTGGCTCACGCCCAACGCCGCCGCACTCGATGCACGCACCATGGCCGACTGGCTTGGCGCCCTCGAAGCCGACCGCGAGACCAAGCGGCTGATCCGCCTGGAGTGGGAATCGGACAACGGCATGGCGTTCGAAAAGCAAAGCTACCTCGCGTTCCTGGCCATGGTCGCCGGCGGGCAGTTCGACAAGTTCTGGACCGATTCCGAGACCTGCCGCTGCGCTTCGGGCAACCAGACCCTGGCGGTGCGCCTGGCCCGCTCGCTGGGCTCCCGTGTGCATCTCGGCGAGCCGGTGCTCTCGGTGGTCATCCAGAACGATCGCGCCCTGGTCAGCACGCAGGCGGGCACCCGCTACTCCGCCGACGAAGTGGTGCTGGCGACGCCCCCCTCAACCTGGGACGCGATCCGCTTCACGCCCGAACTCCCCGCCGACCTCCGCCCCCAGATGGGCGTCAACATCAAGTACCTTGCGGCGGTCAAACGCCGCTACTGGAAAGACCACAAGCTCTCGGCCGACGCCCAGACCGATGGCGACATCCCCATGACCTGGGAGGGCACCGAGGGTCAGGGTCCGGACAACAGCGAGGCGGAACTCACGGCCTTTTCCGGTGGGCCCGCCGCGGAGCACATCCGCGCCCGCCAGCCCGAAGCACGCACCGACTTCTACCAAAGCGAGCTGGAAAAAATCTATCCCGGATTCGCCGCCAATTTCGTCAGCGCCCGCTTCATGGACTGGCCCAGCGAAAAATTCACCCGCGCCGGCTACTCCTTCCCCCAGCCGCGGCAGATCACCACCATCGGCAAAACGCTCTACGACGGCATCGGGCCGCTGCATTTTGCCGGCGAGCACACCTCCTTCGGCTTCCCCGGCTACATGGAGGGAGCGCTCTCCTCCGGCGTGGCGCTGGCCAAACGGATCGCCCACAAGGA
This sequence comes from uncultured Phycisphaerales bacterium, assembly GCA_937901265.1. Lineage (GTDB taxonomy): Bacteria > Planctomycetota > Phycisphaerae > WQYP01 > WQYP01 > CALCHA01. Next base: position 2,950 of record CALCHA010000144.1, on the reverse strand, counting down.
CAAGATCGCCTGAGGAGGTCAAACTAAACTTTTGCCGCACCATGCCGGCGGAAAGCTGCCCGATCAACAAGGAGATGCACATGCGCACCAACCACTGGGCCTTTCCGCTGTCGTTGACGATCCTCTTCATGGCCACAGGGTTGGCGCAAACGCTCCCGCAATCGGCGCCGGCCACGCAGCCCGCCGCCCGCCGCGGCTTCCGCGGGCCCGCATTGCCGCCGCTGGCCATCACCGCCGATCATCCCGACTGGAATTACACCCCCGGCGATCCCGTCAAATTCCTCATCACCGCTCCCGCCGGGACGCGCATCACTTACACCCTTGGCCTGGAAATGATGCCGGCGGAATCCCAAAACGCCACCGTGCCCGAATCGGGCACGCTGTCGCTCGATGGCGGCACCCTGCAGAAACCGGGCTTTCTGCGCTGCATCGCGAACGCCCCGGGCTTTGCTCGCAACCTCGCCACCGCCGCCTTTTCCCCGGAGAAAATCCAACCCACCCAAACCGAACCCGCCGACTTCGACGCCTTCTGGAACAAGGCCAGGGCCGACCTGGTAAAGCTCCCCATCGATGCGCAGCTCACTCCCCTCCCGCAATTCAACACCGCCAACGCCGACGCTTTCGAAGTCAGCCTGCAAAACATCGGCACGCCCCCCGCCACGACCAGCCGCTTCTATGGCCTGCTTTACATTCCTCGCGGCGAGGGCCCCTTCCCCGCGATGATGTCCCCGCCGGGCGCAGGCGTCCGCGGACCTGATCGCGACATCTGGAACTGGACCGATCCCCCGCGCAACTTCATCGTCCTCTACCCCTCCATCCACGAAATGCCGCTCGCGCCGCTCCCCACGCTCCCCGGCACCGCTCAGGTCTCGGGCAACTACGCCACCATCGGCCTCGACAACCCCGACCACTACTCCTTCCGCCGCGTCCTCATGGGCTGCCTCCGCGCCGACGACTACCTCGTTTCCCTGCCCAAGTGGGACCACAAAAACCTGGTCGCTTATGGCGGCAGCCAGGGCGGCTACCTCTCCATCACCACGGCCGCCCTCGACCCGCGCGTCACCCTGCTCTGTCCCTCCTATCCGGCGTATGGCGACGAGACCGGCTATTTGCACAATCGCCCCGCCGGCTGGCCGGGGTTTAAGTGGAGCGACACCGCGGACCCGCAGCGCGCCGCCAAAATTGCCACCACCGCCTACTTCGACAGCGTCAATTTCGCCAAACGCATCAAGGTCCCCGGCCACTACTCCTGGGGCTACAACGACGAAACCTGCCCGCCCGACTCCACGTTCTCGATTTACAACCAGATCACCGCGCCCAAGACGCTCACGATCATCAAGGAGATGGGCCACGGCCGCGTCCCCGGCGTGACCGACACCGAGCACGACTGGGTGATGAAGAACCTGCGGAAATAGGCCGCCGCATCGATGCGACAGGCACCGATGGAACGTCCTATTGCCCTCTCACCGCCACCGAGCGCACCATTCCCTCCGTCGCCTCCTCAAATCGCGCCTTTTCCACCTCATTGGCTGGAGACATCGTGAAATTGATCAACACCACGTGTGCCGCATCCACGCGGATCATGGCCCACTTCACATAGACGTCGCGCTTCAAGTCCTTGCTGATCGTCTCCGACCGCAGCGCATCGGTTTCCATCCGCCCGGGGCCGCCCTTGGCCGGCCGCCACGCAAAAGGCTGCTCGGTAATCTTCTTGCCATTCATTTTTTCCAGGAATGTCTGCGCCAGTGCGTCGAACGTCATGCCGGCCTGAATCGGCGCCAGCGGGAGGGACTCCGGCAGCGGCTACTGGCCTTTGCGCATGTCAAAGAGGCTCGAATGCAGCACACGCTCCGGTTCGGCCGTCTCATTGCGGTGCATGTCCCGCGGATAATTGACGACCACGGCCCCGCCGAGCGCCGACACCGGGTCGGGAAGAAACTCCAGGTGCATCGACGCCGCCACCGCCGGTTCCCATTTCCACGCCTTGCGCACCTCCTCAAGCTGCTCGCTGCACTTTTCGTCGCCGTTGACCGCCCCAATCACCAGGTAGATCGAGCCGCCGTGCAGCGCGACCAGCGCTTCCACCGGCCGCAACTCCCCCGCCCGTGGCGGGGCGTCGAGCTTGACCGCCGCTTCCCCATCGAGCGTGATTTTGTCTGCCCCCACCTGACCGCCCCAACTTTTCGCCAGCTCGGCGGCCGCCAGTGCCGCGGTCGCCCCATTCGCAGTCGGTGGGCCTGATTCGATGCTCACGAACGATCGCACCGCCGCCGGCGTCGACGTGGGTCCGATCCACTCGATGACCACCTTGCCGCGCGATCCATCACTCGCCTGCCACCCCGGCAGGGTGGCACCTTCGAGGCGAAACCCACGCGCTGGGAAATCCCGCGCGCTCCACAGGACAAACGAGTCCAGAAAATCAGCTGCCCCGGCCTCATCCCTGGCGGCCAGCGGCACGTTCCCCATAATTTGATAGAGGCGATTGCCCACGAGGTAGAACCGCACGCGGTGGTACACCCCTTTGCCAGTGTCGACCTCCAGCTCTCGCCCCACCCGATCGCCCAGCTTCACCGCCCGGGAGGCGAGCACGTTCTGGCCGCTGACCACGTACCCCTCTTGCAGGCGGTCATAAAAGGTCTCGCGATTCATTTCCGCCGGCAGGGGCGGATAATCGTTCCACATCACCAGCAAAACGTGCCCCCCACCCTCCTTATCCACCAAGGAGTGGACGCGAAGGGCGACCGGTCCGGCCTGTTCAACACTCACGCTCTCGGCCACCCGCCCCGGAAACGCGACCTTGAACCCGCCATCGACGGACGCATAAATCGTGTCCGCTGATTTAACCCCATCTATTTTCCGTTTCATGCTTTTGGGAAGATGTGTGCGTGCAAACATAAGGAGCCACGCATGCACCGAGTATCAACAGCATCACGAGAACAGTTTTGGCGGG
>CALCHA010000143.1 GCA_937901265.1 uncultured Phycisphaerales bacterium | reverse complement strand
GGAGGTGATCGGGTTCAAGATGACGTGGAAACTGCGCGAGGGGGTGGCGGCGGCGGACATGGTGCTGGTGGTGACGGAGATTCTGCGGTCGCTGGGGGTGGTGGAGAAGTTTGTGGAGTTTTTCGGGCCGGGGCTGGCGGAGATGCCGCTGGCGAATCGTGCGACGATTGCGAACATGGCGCCGGAGTATGGGGCGACCTGCGGGTTCTTCCCGGTGGACGAGCAGACGATGAAGTATCTGCGGATGACCGGGCGGGATGAGGCGTTGTGCCAGACGATCGAGTTGTACTGCAAGACCAATGGGTTCTGGCGGGACGATGCGGCGGATATTGAGTACACCAAGGTGGTGGAGCTGGACCTGTCGACGGTGGAGCCGTCGCTGGCGGGCCCGCGGCGTCCGCAGGATCGGGTGAGCTTGAGCGACATGAAGCCGGCGTGGGAGAAAGGGCTGCAATCGACGTTCGGGAAATGCCGCCCGGCCGTGGCGACGGCGGCGACCGCGAAGACCTCCGAAGGGGGGCCTGCGGTGGCAGAGGATCCGGGCTTCCAAGGCGTGACGACGACGTTGGACGGCCAGACGTTCAAGCTAAAGCATGGGTCGGTGGTGATTGCGGCGATCACGAGCTGCACGAACACGTCGAATCCCTCGGTGATGATTGCGGCGGGTCTGGTGGCGAAGAAAGCCAATGCCCTGGGACTGAAGCGCAAGCCGTGGGTGAAGACGTCGCTGGCGCCGGGGTCGACGGTGGTGATGGAGTATTACAAGAAGGCGGGGCTGGTGGGCGAACTGGACGCGCTGGGTTTCAACCTGGTGGGGTTCGGCTGCACGACGTGCATCGGCAATTCCGGTCCGCTGCCGGAGGCGATTTCAAAGTCGATCAACGATGCGGATCTGGTGGCGGCGTCGGTGCTGTCGGGGAACCGGAATTTTGAAGGGCGCATCAATCCGGACGTCAAGGCGAACTACCTGGCGTCGCCGCCGCTGGTCGTCGCCTATGCGATCGCCGGCACCGTGGACATCGATTTGGACAAGGATCCGCTCGGGACGGGGAAGAACGGGGAGGCGGTGTATCTGAAGGACATCTGGCCGAGCACGAAAGAGGTGGAGGAGACGGTGGCGGCGTGCGTGACGCGGGAGCAGTTCGTGCGGCAATACGCGGACGTGTTCAAGGGGTCGGAGGAATGGCGTGCCATTCATACCAGCAAGGGGGAGCTGTTTGAGTGGGACGAGAATTCGACCTACGTGCAGGAGCCGCCCTTCTTCGTGGGCATGAGCGCGGAGGCGTCGGCGATTGCGCCGATTCACGGGGCGCGGGCGTTGGCGTACATGGGGGATTCGGTGACGACGGATCACATTTCGCCGGCCGGGTCGATCAAGAAGGATTCACCGGCGGGGGCATTTTTAATGGGCAAGGGGGTTCCGGTGAGCATGTTCAACAGCTACGGCGCGCGGCGTGGAGATTACCGCGTGATGACGCGCGGGACCTTCGCGAACATCCGGGTGAAGAATCTTCTGGCGGCGGGGACGGAGGGAGGCTGGACCACGGACTTCACCGACGGCAAGATCAAGAGCATTTATGACGCGTCGGTGAACTACCAGAAGTCGCGGACGCCGCTGGTGGTGCTGGCGGGCAAGGACTATGGGATGGGCAGCAGCCGCGACTGGGCGGCGAAGGGGACGTTCCTGCTGGGGGTGCGGGCGGTGATCGCGGTGAGTTTTGAGCGGATTCACCGGAGCAACCTGGTGGGGATGGGGGTATTGCCGCTGACGTTCAAGGCGGGGCAGGATGCCAAGAGCCTGGGGCTGGATGGGACAGAGACGTTTGATGTCGAGGTGCAGGACAGCGTGAAGCCGCGGCAGCACATCACCGTGACGGCGACGAAGGGCGACGGGACGAAGGTGACCTTCGAGACGACCTGCCGGATCGATACGCCGGTGGAGGTGGATTACTATCGGAACGGCGGGATTCTGCACACGGTGCTGCGGACGATGGCTAAGGAGGGGGCGAAGTGAGGGTCACTGACGGCACGTGAGCACCGTGCGGTCGAGTCGCAACGACCGCGCGGTCAGACGTTAATGCGTGTTCAGGACGCACGATGACGAACGTCGAAAACACGAAGTGACGAAGGGGTGAAGGACGCGAAGATGTTGTGGCCGGCGGGAGCATGCCGGCGGCAAGGAACGGCGACGGGGTTTTTGTGGACCTCTCAGGCGGAGCGGGTGCCGGGATTGGCGAGGGGCTGGGCGCCTCTGGCCCAGAGGCCGCGGCGGAAGAGCAGGGCGTCGAGGGAGATCAGGCCGGGGCCGGCGAGGAGGAGGGCGGAGGCGATGGCGATGATGGCGACGTTGTATTCGTAGCCGCCGTTGCCAACGGAGAAACCGTGAGGGGCGTGGACGGTGGCGATGGCGACAAGCATGACGGAAATGAGCATCAGGGCGGCGAGCCGTGTGAGCAGGCCGAGGAGTGCGAGGAGTCCGCCGCAGAATTGGGCTCCGGCGGCGAGTGCGGCCCAGGCGATGGGGGGGAGGATGGCGGGGAGGTGGAGAGACTGGGAAAAGCCGGAGACGCCGGGTCCGCCGAAGGCTCCAAAAAGCAACTGCGAGCCGTGGTAGAGGAAGGTCCATGCGAGGGAGATACGGAGCAGCAGCAGTGCGACGGCGGTGGCGAAGGCGGTGTTGCCGGTGCGGGCCAGGGGGGTGAGCGGGGCGTTGGACATCGGAAGAAGCTCCGGAGGTGAGGGAAGAATCAGCGGATCATGTTGGTCCACATGAGGCCACCGATGACGAGACCGATGGTGCCGAGGATCATGCCGGCGATGGCAATGCCGAAGCCGGAGGATTGCCCGGAGGGGTTGTTGCTGCCGCGCAGGGCGATGAAGCCGAAGATGATGGCGAGGATGGGGGGGACCAGAAGGCAGAAGCCGCCGACGATGGAGACGATGCCCAGGACGAGCGAGGCGACGGCCCAGGTGTTGGTGCCGGACATGGCGTCGCCGGCGGTTCCCTCCATGGTGAAGGGCAGGCCGCAGCCGAGGCAGTTGTTGACGGCGAGGGAGTTGAGGCGGGCGCAGCGGGGGCAGCGGATCTGGCGATCGCCGGTCGGCGTGGGGACGATCTGCGGGGCTTTGTGTCCGGCGGCGGCGTAGGCGTGGACGGGGTGGGGGTCCTGCTTGATGACCTTTCCGGAGGCGGGGTCAATGAGGCGTCCGCGGTTGTCGAGAATGGGGATGACGATCGTGTTGCCGCAGGTGGGGCAGGTGCCGGGCTGGCCGGCCATGGATTCGACGGCCTCGAGGCGGCTGGAGCAATAGGAGCAGAGAAAGCCGTAGCGGCGGCCCCAGGCCTGGGGGCGTTGAGCGGCGGCGGGAGCGGCGGTGGGAGGAAGGGGCAGGGCCACGGCACCGGGCGCGGGGAGCGCGGGGACGGCGAGTCCCGGGACGGGTGGCGTGGGAGGCGGTGCGGCTGGGGGCGGCTGTTCGCTCATGGCTCCTCGTGAATCCTTCACCCGTGAAGCGGGCATGATAACACGAAGGGGAGGGTCGCGGTAAAACGATTTGGGAGACCCTCGCCGGTGGAAGGGCGGTGGCGGGCATGTTACAACGGGCGGATGGCCTCAACGTCAACACAGGTTTGGACCGTCGGGTCGCTGCTGACATGGACCGCGGATTTTTTCGCGCGCAAGGGGGTGGACGAAGCACGCTTGTCGGCCGAGCTGTTGCTGGCGCACGTGTTGAAGTGTTCGCGGATGGCGCTCTACACGCAGTATGAGAAAGTGCCGCCGGAGGGGGAGATCACGGCGTATCGGGAGCTGGTGAAGCAGCGGGCGAACCATGTGCCGGTGGCGTATCTGATCGGGAAGGCGTGGTTTTTCTCGCTGGAACTGAGCGTGACCCGGGACGTGCTGATACCGCGTCCGGATACGGAAACGCTGGTGGAGTTTGTAATTTCCCACGCGCGGCAGCGCAGCGGGTGGGCGGGGGAAGGCGTGCCGCGGATTCTCGATTTGTGCACCGGGAGCGGGGCGATCGCGATCGCGCTGGCGAAGCATTTGCCAACCGCGGTGGTGGCGGCGACCGATATTTCAGACAAGGCGCTGGCGGTGGCGCGGGACAATGCGGCACCGCTGGGGGTGGGGTCGCGGGTGAGCTTTTTCGCGGGGGATCTGTACGCGGCGATCGAGCCCATGCCGGCCCCGGCGCTGTTCCACGTGATTGCGTCGAACCCCCCCTATATTCCGACGGCAAACCTGGCGGCGCTGCCTC
>CALCHA010000142.1 GCA_937901265.1 uncultured Phycisphaerales bacterium | reverse complement strand
CTCGAGGACTTCGTAATAATCGCGTTTGGCGGTGGGCATTGCGGTTTCCATATTTCACATCGATCCGGGAGAAGGAAAGAAGGTACCAAAAACGCGCGACGAATTCCCCCCTTGCTCCCGCCCGCTCCCGGAATTCAAGGGAAAGCCCGGGCGAACGTGCAAGTTCGCCCGGGCTCCGTTGGATTTACAAAGCGTCAATCGGCGGGTTATTTGACCACGCCGTGGATGGGATCAGCCTCTTCCTTGAGCTCGGTGATCAGCACATCCGTCGTCAGAAGCAAGCCGGCGACGCTGGCTGCGTTCTGCAGCGCCGAGCGGGCGACCTTCGCGGGGTCGACGATGCCCATCTTGTACATGTCGCCGAACTCGCCGGTCGCGGCGTTGTACCCGTAGTTGCCCTCTTTTTCGAGGACGGCATCCACGACGACCGAGCCATCTTCGCCGGCGTTTTCCACGATCTGCTTCATCGGCGCACGCAGCGCCGAGAGGATGATGTCGAAGCCGACCTTCTCATCGCCGCGGGCCTTGGACTTGGCGGCCTCGACAGCAGGGATAGCCCGCAGGAACGCCACACCGCCGCCGGGGACAATGCCTTCTTCCGCCGCCGCACGGGTGGCATGGAGGGCGTCCTCGACGCGGAACTTGGCTTCTTTCATGGCGGTTTCGGTGGCCCCGCCGACCTTCACCACGGCCACGCCGCCGGTGAGCTTCGCCAGGCGTTCCTGCAGCTTCTCGCGGTCATAATCGCTGGTGGTTTTTTCGATCTGGGTGCGGATCTGGGCAACGCGTCCCTCGACGTCCTTCTTCTTGCCGGCGCCTTCGACGATCGTGGTGTTGTCCTTGTCGACGACCACCCGCTTGGCGCGGCCGAGCTGGCTCAGCTCGATGGCGTCGAGCTTCGTGCCCAGATCTTCGGAGATGAACTGGCCACCGGTGACGGCGGCGAGATCGCCCATGAGGGCCTTGCGGCGGTCGCCAAAGCCGGGGGCCTTGATCGCGCAGATGTGGAGGATACCGCGGAGGCGGTTCACCACGAGGGTGGCGAGGGCTTCATTTTCCACATCTTCGGCGATGATCAGCAGCGGGGCGCTGGCGGCGACGACCTTGTTGAGCAGCGGGAGCAGCTCGGAGATCGTGCTGATTTTCTTTTCGTAGAGCAGGATGTAGGGATTTTCCAGGATGGCTTCCATGGTGCCGGGGTTGGTCATGAAGTAGGGGGAGAGGAAACCCTTGTCGAAGGCCATGCCCTCGGTACGGGTCATTTCCGTCCGCAGGCTCTTGCCCTCTTCGATGGTCACGACGCCTTCCTTACCGACCTGATCCAAGGCGTCGGCGATGAGGTTGCCGATCTCGGTGTCATGGTTGGCCGAGACAGTGGCGACCTTCCGAAGGTCCTCTTTGCCGGCGACCTTTTTGGACTGGGACTTGATGGACTCCACGGCAACTTCGACCGCCTTGTCGATGCCGCGCTTGACGACGGCGGGGTTGGTGCCGGTCGTCACCACGCGCAGGCCCGCGGCGTAGATGGCTTCAGCGAGAACGGTGGCGGTGGTGGTGCCATCACCGGCCTGGTCGTTGGTCTTGGACGCAACTTCATTGACCAGCTTGGCGCCCATATTTTCGAAGGGATCGGGGAGCTCGACTTCCTTGGCGACGCTCACGCCATCCTTGGTGACGGTGGGGCCGCCCCAGGACTTGGCGAGCACCACGTTCCGGCCCGAGGGGCCGAGGGTGACCTTAACGGCGCGGGCCAGTTTTTCCAGGCCATTGAAGACCTTTTGGCGCGCGGCCTGATCGAACATGAGTTGTTTGGCGGCCATGAAAGATTCCTTTCGGGTCGGCTCCCGCGGAGGGCGCCGGATAGAGGTCTGGGAGATTACTTGGTGACGACGCCAAGCAGGTCCGTTTCGCGGAGGATGACGAACTTTTCGTCATTGACCTTCACTTCGGTGCCGGCGTATTTGCCGTAGTAGACTTCTTCGCCAACGCTGACGGCGATGGGGGAGCGCTTGCCGGAGTCGAGCATTTTGCCTGGGCCGACGGAAATGACTTTGCCGCGGGTGGGCTTTTCCTTGGCGCCTTCGGGAATGAAGATGCCCGAGGCGGTCTTGGATTCGGCTTCGGCCTGCTTAACGACGAGGCGGTCATCGAGGGGACGGATATTCATGATTGGTGCTCCTGAGATTTTCACTTTTCGTTTTTTCGTTTTTCAATGTGGGACGACGGGCAGTGGGTTACATCATGTCCATGCCGCCCATGCCGCCCATGCCACCGCCCATGCCGCCCATGCCGCCCATGCCACCCATGCCGCCGCCGGGGCCACCGCCGCCGGCTTCGCCCTTGGGTTTGGGCTTTTCGACGATGATGGCGTCGGTGGTGAGCAGGAGCGTGGCGACGCTGGCCGCGTTCTGCAGCGCGGAGCGTTCGACCTTGGTCGGGGTGATGATGCCGGCCTTGAGCATGTCGACTTCGTAATCGAGCGTCAGGGCGTTAAAGCCGAAGTTCCCCTTACCCGCCAGAATCTTTTTCACGATGACTGCACCTTCTTCGCCGGCGTTCGCGGCGATACAACGGAGGGGTTCCTGCAACGCCCGGCGGATGATTTCCACGCCGGTTTTTTCATCCACGGAGTTGGTTTTGATGCCATCAAGCACCGCGAGGGACCGCAGCAGCGCCACGCCGCCGCCGGGAAGAATACCTTCTTCAACCGCAGCGCGGGTGGCGTGGAGGGCGTCCTCGACGCGGGCTTTTTTCTCTTTCATTTCGGATTCGGT
>CALCHA010000141.1 GCA_937901265.1 uncultured Phycisphaerales bacterium | reverse complement strand
TCGGCCCAGAGCCCCCCCATGGAGTAGTGGATCGCCGGATAAATTTTCATCGGCTCCAGCAGCGGATCAACCCCGACGAACTTTTCGTAGATCTCGAGGATGCCCCCGAGCTTGCGCTTCAGGGTGGCATAGGGAATTCCCGTCGCCCTTTCGGTCAGGTCCAGGTAGACCATCTGCCCGCCCCCGATTCCGTAGCCCTGTTCGCAGATGTAGTAGATTTCGCGCGTCGCGATATCGCGCGTGACGATGTTGCCATACTTGGGATAAATGCGTTCGAGGAAATAGTCGCGCTCTTCGTCGGGGATGTCGTTGGCGTGGCGCGAATCGCCCTTTTTCTTCGGCACCCACCCGCGCCCGCCTTCGCCGCGGGCGGATTCACTCATCAGACGGCACTTGTCTTCGCCCGGGATGGCGGTGGGGTGCACCTGCACGAACTCCGAGTTCGCCAGCCGCGCGCCCGCAAAATAGCAGCGCGCCGCCGCCGAGCCCGTGCAGATCGTCGACATCGTGCTCTGCCCGAAGATCAGGCCATTGCCGCCCGTCGCCATGACGACGGCCGCCCCGCGGAAGGAGCGAATCTGCATCGTCCGCAGATTCTGCGCCACGATTCCCACGCAGCGGCCTTCATCGTTGCGCACCGGGGCGAGGAAATCCCAGAACTCATATTTGGTCACCAGCCCCGAGACCTCCCAGCGGCGGACCTGCTCGTCCAACGCGTAGAGCAGTTGCTGGCCGGTGGTGGCACCGGCGAAGTGGGTCCGCTTGAAGAGGCTGCCGCCGAAGAGCCGCAGGTCGCGGTTGCCCTCTGCGGTGCGATTGAACGGGACGCCCAACCGGTCGAGCAGGTTGATGACGCCCGGGGCCATCGCGGCCATTTCCATGACGGGGGGCTGGTTGGCCAGGAAGTCGCCGCCCAGCAGCGTTTCGCGGCAATGCTCAAACTCGGAATAGCCCTGCTGCCGCGCGACTTCGTTGCACGCGTTGATGCCCCCCTGGGCACACACCGAATGCGACCGTTTCACCGGCACCAGCGAAAAGAGATCGACGTGCACCCCCTCCTCCGCGAGCTTCATCGTCGTCGCCAACCCGGCCAAACCCCCGCCGACCACGATTACCCGTTGCTGTGACATATGCGTTGAAACCCTCAGTTGCGGCGTTTGTGGCCGCCGATGTTGCTTCTGTGGCGCCGCGACGAAGGCGCGGTCGATCTCATTTTCTTCCCCGAGCCATGGGAACCCGGGGATTCACAGCGGCGCCTGCGGCACCGTGATCGTCATGGCGTCCAGCCGTTCCATATTCTTCGTGCCGTTGTCGGCGTTGGGGCTGAGCGTGAAGGAGTACCAGGCCGCCGTCCCGACGATCGTCATGATGATCCCGATGGCCAGACAGACATTGCCCCAGCGACGCTGGGAAGCCGCCGTGACGGTGAGGCCCCACGCGATCGCGCTCGTCCACAAGCCGTTGGCCAGGTGAAACACGGCCGACCAGATGCCCACCAGGTAGAAAGCCATCACCGCGATGTTGCCCGGATTCCAGGCATTGTCGTAGTTCCAATAGTACTTGATGCCCGTCATCGTCGACTGGTACGCCTGGTTTTCCGGATTGAACAGCCCCATCGTCGCATAGCCTGAAAGGGCCTTCATGTGCGTGACCTGGTAAACCAGGTGAAAACCCCACTTGTGCAGGGTGGCGATGTGGAAGGCGATGAACGCCAGCAGCAGCACGGCGGTCCAGCGCTGCAACGAATAACGCACGTTGCCGCCGTAGTTGTACTTGGTGGTGTTGAACTTCACGCCCGCCCACGTGATATAGATGCCGTAAAGCGCGTGGATCAGCAGCGGAATGAAGATCGTCGTGAGCTCGACCAGTGCCAGCATCGGCTCCAGCGAATGGATCTTGTCCACGTTCTGCTGATACGCCCGCGGCCACAGGCCCGACGCATTCACCACCAGATGCACCACGATATACCCCCCAAACACCAGACCCATCAACGAATGCAACCGCCGGATGAGGAAATGGCGGCGGCCCGGTGCCTTGGCGTACGTCGGTGCCTCCCTCATCTTCTGGCCCGTTTGCAACTGCGGTGTCTGACTCGTGGGTCCAGTCGAGGGGGGCGGCGCGAGCGTGCTCACTTCGGAGATCCTTTCTCAGTCGGCCAGTCCTTCTCCTCTCTGACCGACGGCTTATCCTAGGAGTTTCCATTCCCCCCGGCAAGGGCAGCCCCCCCGCTTACTGCAGCCCGGCGGGAACCTTGAGCAAATCCTCTTCCTGATCGCCCGGACGCGCGCGATGCAACGGCACCCGCATCTGCGGGCCCAGCTGTGAGCGGTCGACGTGCTCCAGCGTCAGCCCCGGATCGGCCGCGCCATCGTACACATAAAGATTGGTCTCATCGACCGCCGAGAGCTGGAAGCTGAAGCGGCCGCGCGCGTCCACCCTGTGCGTGCCATAGGTGGCGATCGCGTCGGGGCGGCCGACCGAAAATATCGCGGTGGGCACCGGGCGGTTGTGCTCGTCGACGACGACGCCCGCAATGCGACTGCACCCCCCCACCGCGACACAGATTGCCGGGATTACCACCACGCAGCGAACGCGTATCCAAAAACCAGACTTCCCCATGCGAACGCCTCCAAAGTGAACAGCCCCTATCCTACGCCCCATAAATGCCTTCGTAAACGCTGCCGCCGAGGCCGACCACAAATAACGCGTCTGCGAAAGAGGGGGTGGTCATTCAACAATGCATGCACGTGAACCGATGGGTAATCGTGGACTTGTCGCTTCTTGGAAACCCCTCCATGCCGCTCCTGATCAACAGCCTCGAACTCCAGCCCGGAATGCGGCTCGCCGAGGCCTTCCTGCATCGTGGCCGCGTCATGCTCCCGGGCGGCAAAACGCTCACCGGCGACGACATCGACATCCTGCAACGCAAGTATCCTGAAATCACCCTGCGCGTCGGCGACCCGGTGCTCGATTCCCTCATCGCCTTCGACGATGACGGCCGCGAACGGGAGATCGCCGCGGTGGTCACCCAGCAGATCGCCGCCAAAGTGTATGAAGTCCAGCTCAAGATCGGCCAGCAGACCGATTTATCGGGCCTCGACTTCACCGGCATGCGCTCGTCGGTGGCTGCCGTGATGGAGTACCTCAAGGCGAATCCCGTTTCCGCCGCACTCATCTCGCGCCAAGGCTCCGCCGCCGGCTATCTCGCCGACCACGCCGGCAACACGTTTTACCTGGCGATGGTCCTGGGAGCTGCGGTCAAAGATTACGTGGTGCGCGAACGGCAGCGTCAGACTTCCGCCTCCGCCCTCTCCTCCTCTTTGGCAATGGACCTTTTGCCGCTGGGTCTGGGCGCGATGCTTATGGACGTCGCCATGACCTCGCTGGCACACCTTTTTGCCCCCGGGTATGAGCTCACGCCCGAGGACCGCTGCGCCATCTTCAACCACCCGCTGGCGGGAGCCGACATGCTCCCCGATTCACTCCCCGCAGCCACCAAAATGATCGTTCGCTGGCATCATGAAAACTTCGATGGCACCGGGTATCCCCACCGCCGCCCGGGGCCCTCGCTGCACGTCTTCGTGCGCATCGCCCGCATCTGCGATGCCTTCGACGCCGCCACCTCCGACAAGCTTTATCGCCACCCGAAGTCGCCCGCCCGCGCGCTGTGGGAGATGGCTGCCGGGCCCTTTCGCAAGTGCTACGACCCCGTCCTCATGAAGGTTTTCAGCTCCGTGATCCAGCCCTTTCCGATCGGCGCCAAGCTGCGGCTCACCGATGGGCGCCTCGGCGTGGTGGTGAAATACAACCGCAAATCCGCCTTCCACCCCACCGTCGTCGTCGCCTTTGATGAGGCCGGCAACCAGCTCCCACCCGACCGCCTCGAAGGCCCGCTCAGTGTCGGGGATGGCAACGACCTGCGTCTCGATTCCTTCGGCAGTGAATCCCTCGGGTACCTTGCCGAGGTGCCGCCGCCCGCCCCTGATCGCCCGGAGGGACCGGCTTTTTGCGACCTTCTCGAATCCGCTTATCCCTGAGTGCGCGTTCGGCGCTTGGTTGTTTCAGCGTTTTCGGGAGCCCATCGTTTTGGCGACGCCTTTGTCGGCCAGTCGCGGGAAAAAGACCGCCAGCGACAGCGCCAGCCGGGAGAAGGGTGCGGGCCACAACTCGGGCTTTGGACGTTCGATCAGCTTCACGATCTTTGCCGCCACCTGTGCGGCGGTCTGCACCTTGCCCGCGCCGCTGGTCTTGACCCGGCTCTTCTCGGAAGCGACGTCGAAAAATTCCGTGGCAGTCGTCAGCGGGTGCACGCTGGAAACGTAAATCCCCTTCTCCTTCATTTCCACGCGCATCGCCTCCACGAGCGAGAGCTGCGCCGCTTTGGTCATCGAGTAGACGCCATAGAGCGGCAACCCGCGCCGGCCGGCGCCGCTGGAGACCGCAATGACGTGCCCGCGCCGGTCGCGCCCCTGGCCCACGGGCGTCTGCCGCAGCATTACCGCCGCCGCGGCCTGCATGGCATAGAACGTTCCCTTGACGTTCGTCGCCACGATGGCGTCGAACTGCTCATCGGTCGTCTCGTGAATTTTCGCCACCAACCCATACCCGGCGTTCGCCAGGACCACGTCCACCCGCCCGAACGTCTCCGCCGCCCTTCCCACCAACGCCTCCACACTCTCCCGGCAGGCCACATCACAGGCCAGCGCCACGACCTCCCCACCCGCAGCGCGGCACCGCGCGGCAACCTCCTCCAACTTGTCCATCCGCCGCGCGCCGATGACCAGCCTGGCCCCTTGCCGCGCCAGCGCAACCGCCGTCGCCGCGCCGATACCCGACGACGCCCCCGTGATCACGATCGTTTTTCCTGCGACGCGCGTACTCATCAAGTTCAGTCACGCCGTGAGCCGAGGATGCGGAGAATGAAGAGGAACAGGTTGATGAAGTCCAGATAAAGCTCGAACGCGCCCCAGATGGCGGTGCGGTTGTAAATCCGCGAGCCAGCCGGACCCACCGCATAAAGCCGTTTCATTTTCTGCACGTCGTACGCGGTCAGCCCCGTGAAGATCAGCACGCCGGCATAGTTGATCAGCATCGAGAGGCCGCTGCTGTGCAAAAAGATGTTCACGACCGTCGCCAGAATCAAACCCAGCAGCGCCATGAACAGCAGACTGCCCATGCGACTGAGGTCCTTCTTGGTGACCCAGCCAAAGATCGCCGTACCTCCGAACATGCCGGCGGTGATGAAGAACGCAGCGTACAGAGTGCCGATGTTGTAGATCAAAAACAGGCTGGAAAAGACCACGCCGGTGATCAGCGAGTAGACGAGAAAGAGCACCGCAGCCACCGCCGCGGGCAGCTTGTTGAGCAGGAACCCAAAAGCCAGGGCGACGCCGAACTGAACAATAATCAGCGTCCAGAAGATGCCCGTGTTCCCCATGATTGCCTGGCGGATGGTCGGCGTCGCATCCAGCGCAAAGGCCGTCACGGCCGTCACGAGCATGCCAATGGTCATCCATCCGAACACCCGGGCCATAAACGTACGCTGAGCCGTGAGTTCCTGTTGGAACTCAGCGGACTGGTAAATCGTCGCTGGATCAAAACTGCTCATGCGATAGGTTCTCCAAATCTTTCGCACATTATAGCCCGCCGGACCTCGGGATGTCTTGTTCCCATCGCGCGCCCACTTTACCATTCCCCGATGCGTCGAACCCTGCTGCTTCTCGTCGCCCTCTGGGCCCTGGCCTATCTGCCGACACTGGGTGTCCGCAACTTCCGCCTTGAGGAGGGCCGCCGCTCCACGCCCGCGCTGGAAATGCTGCACACCGGCGACTTCCTCACGCCGCGCCTCTTCGGCGAGACCTACCTCTCCAAGCCCCCCCTCTACTTCTGGATCGTGGCCGGCACCAAAACCCTGATCGGCGGTGCCCAGGACCAGAGTCCCACCCGGTGGCACTGGGCGACCCGCCTTCCGTCGGCAGTCGGGGCGCTGCTGGGCGCCCTGGTCCTCCTCGGATTCGCGCGGCGCACCCTGCCCCAGCAAACGCGGGCGATCGCCGCATTGGCATGGCTGGCAACCGTCATCCTGCTCGACAAGGGCACACTCGGCGAGCTTGACGCCCTGCTCTCTTCCCTGCTCCTGCTCTCGCTGGCCCTCTTATATGATGCGTTCGACCGCGATCCGCAAGGCGCGCCGACGGTCAAACAATGGGCCTGGGCCGGCCTGCCGATGGCCGCGGCCGTCCTTATGAAGGGACCGGGCGGACCGCTGGAATTCTACAGTGCCCTGCCGCTGTTTCTGCTGGTGCAAGTGGGAGTTTCCCGGACGGCTCGTATCCTGTTGTCGCCAGGACACTTACTTTTTATCCTCCTGTCCCTGCTGCCGACGGCGGTCTGGGTCGCTGCGCTGATGGCGCAGGATCACCTCACCATCGCCCAGTTGGGCAACATCTGGGGACATCAGGCGGCGCTCGACGAAGTCGGCCTCATGCCCAGCAGAGGCCCGGCGTCCTTCCCCTGGGAACGCTACGCCACGTTTCTCCCGGGCGTTTTCACCATGACCCTGCCTTGGTCCCTCGTCGCGGTTCCCGCACTGCTGCCTCCGGTTGCCCGCTGGGCTGGCCTGCTGCCCCCCCGCCACACCGTGGACCCCCAGCCGGCCGTCACCGCGCTTTACCGGTTCCTGGCCGCCGGCATGGTCGGGATTACCCTGGTCTTTTACCTCTATCCGGGCGCCCAGGAGCGCCACATGATGGGGGTCGCCTTCCAGTCGACCACGTTGGCGGTCCTGCTGCTCTGCTCCCCGACCTTGGCCGAGAAATTGCGGCCCCGTTTTCCGAAGGCGTGGGCAAGTGTCCCCGAGGGGCCGCTGCCGGCGATCGCGGCGGGGGTGGCGATTTCTGTCCTTATAGGGTGGGCGATCGCGTCCACGATCTTCGTGATTAAGAAAGCCCCTTCAGACATCACGGCCATTGCACACGGACAAATTGACGCACGCCTCCCCACGGATCGCCCCGCGTACACCACGCGCACGTTCGCCTCCTCGCGCGGGAACGGCTATTACAACATCCTGTTCTACGCGGACCTGCGACTGGGCCAGCAAGGGGGCCTGCGCGCCTTGCCCGAGGAGGTCCCCCTTCCGCCCGGGCCCTTCACACTGATCGCCGCCCCACAAGATTTGGCA
>CALCHA010000140.1 GCA_937901265.1 uncultured Phycisphaerales bacterium | reverse complement strand
CATGGCGCCGCCGCCACCCCCACCGAAATCGCCGCCTCCGCCCCCTTGCCCGCCCCCGCCCGGCCCGCCGAATTGCTGGTTCCCCCCTCGAAAGCCCCCATTGTTTCCCTGCCCGCCCCTTCCTCCGCCCCCGCCGGGTCCGTTCTGCGCGAACAGCGGCACCCCGGGAATCAACGCGGCCAGAAGAGCTGCAAGTGCAACCTTGTTCATGGTTTCCATCCTTCTTGGCGACTCCGGCGCGCCGACCGTGCGGGGCGAGACCCAGACGGCGGCCCACGCACACGCGAAAATTAGCACATCGCAGATGAAGGGAAAATGAAGAGATCGTCAAGGCGGCAATGTCTCCGCCCCCGACGCCGGATCGGCAGCAGGCAACGTCCGCGATATTTGTATCCCTGCCGGCCCCGATGCCGCGGCTTCTCCTGCCGCCAGCGGCAGCCGCACGGTGAACGTCGTTCCCACTTCCGCCTCGCTTTGCAGCTCGATCACGCCCCCGTGCGCCTCGATGATGCTCTTGCAGATCGCCAGCCCCAGCCCGTTGCCCCCCGCCTCGCGGCTCCGCGCCGCATCCACCCGGTAAAACCGCTCAAAGACGTGGGGCTGATGCTCCGCCGGAATACCGACGCCGCTGTCGCGCACCTGCAGAACCGCCTCCGCCCCCTTTACCGCGAGCGAAACATCCACCCTGCCCGCCTGCCGGTTGTAGCGAATCGCATTGGACAGCAGGTTTGTCACCACCTGCCCCAGCCGGGCCGCATCGCCCATGAGCTCCGCCCGCTGCACGTCGGCCGCGATGACGACCTGCTTCTCCGCCGCCAGGGGCGAAACCATCAGCGCGCAATCCTCCACGACGTCGCGCAGGTCGAGGCGTTCATGGACGAGGGACAGCCGCCCCGCATCCGCGCCCGCCAGCAGCAAGAGCGACTCCACCAGCCCCTTCATCCGCGTCGACGCGCGGAGGCAGGTCGCCAGGGTCTTTTTGTAGTCCTCCGCCGACCGTTCGCGCGTCAAGGCCAGCTGGGTGTGGGTGTGAATCACCGCCAGCGGCGTGCGCAGCTCGTGAGACGCGTCGGCGGTGAAGCGAATCTGCTGCTGAAACGCCGCCTCCAGTCGGGCGAACATGTCGTTGAGGACGCCCGCCAGCTCGCGCAGCTCGGTGGGGGCTTCGTCGATGTTCAGCCGGCGCGAGAGCTGGGTCGCGGAGATTTCCCCCGCGACGCCGGTCATCGCCTGGATGGGCCGGAAGGTCCGCCGCGAGAGCAGGTAGCCGCCGAGCAGGCCGATGAGCAGCACCGCAGCACCGGTCGCCCCCATCATGAGCGCCAGATGTTTGAGTGCGGCATCCTCGAGCAGCACGGACTGGCCCACCAGGATGCGTGAGCCGAAGGGGCCATTGGCAAAGACCTCGCGGTTACCCCCGCGCACGCGGAACTGGCGGCTCGGGCGTGCCGGGCCCGCGGAAGGAGGGCGCCGGCGGCGTGCCGGGGTAGGCGATCTCTTCCGCCGGTCCACCCGCAGCCACCCGTTCGCCCTGGAGATTCCAGACGAGATAGTAGGGGGCATCGAGCGAATCGGAGGCGAATCTCGCCGCCAGCGCGGCCGGGAGGTCCACCTGCAAATTGAAAGGTCCGCCTCCGCCACCGCCGCGCCGCGGGCCGCCGCCATTGGGCCCGCCGCCGCCGCGGTCCCCGTTGGGCGGGCCGCGATCGAACTGCCGATCGAAGGAATGGTCGGGACCGCCGTCGCGCGGTCCGCGCGACCGATCCCCCGGGCCGCCCCCATTGCCCCCGCCCCAGGCCCCTCCCCCGGGTCCGAAGTCGGGCGGCCCGGGATGGACGCCTGCCATAATCGTCTGCAGCGAGCGTTCAATCCGCGTGTCCACATCCTGATAGCTCATTCGCCGCACGCCGGCATAGGATGCCGCACCGAAGCCTACCAGCACCACCGCCAGCAGCCCCGCATGCCAAAGCTGCAGGCCCCAGCGCAGCGACCGGAAGGGGCGAATCGGGCTTTTGAAAAAGCGTGTCAGGGCGTTCACGTGGTGGTTCCCATGCATCGTAAGAAAAATCAGCCGTCGATCTGGTAGCCTTCGCCGCGGCGTGTGGTGATGAAGTCTTTGCCCAGCTTGCGCCGCACGTTCGCCACATGCACGTCCACCAGGTTCGAAAGCGTGTCACCGGAGTCATCGAACAGGTGGTCATAAATCATGGTCCGCGTGACCAGCTTGCCGCGGTGCAGCGCCAGCAGCTCCACCAACGCATACTCGCGCGGCGTCAGCGGCACGCTCTCGCCCCCCTTGTGCACCGTCCGCTGTGCGGTATCGATCGCCACCTCGCCGATCTCCAGAATCGGCGTGGCCTGCCCCGTCGTCCGCCGAATCAGCGCCCGCAGCCGCGCCTGCAGCTCCGGCAATTCGAAGGGCTTGGCCAGGTAATCGTCCGCCCCGGCATCCAGCCCCTTCACCCGGTCCGGCAGGGTGTCGCGCGCCGTCAATATCAGCACCGGCGTCTTGCGGCTCTTGCGCAGCTCGCGCAGAAGCTCCCACCCATTCATCCCCGGCAACATCAAATCCAGCACGATCGCGTCATATTCCGTCCCCGCCGCCTTGTACAAGCCCGTCCGCCCATCCGACGCCTCGTCCACCGCGTAGCCCGCCTCGCGCAGCGACTGGGCCAGCGCCTCCAGTAGATCCCGCTCGTCTTCCACCACCAGCAACCGCATGTCCAGCTCCATCGCCGCCACCATGATCGAACCTCTCACGCCACCCGCAGCAGCCAGCGCAACAGCAGCAACACCGGCAGATAGGTCACGATGTACAGCCACACCCAGCCGGCATCCCACGCGCCCCATTTTCCGCCCAGCCACGCAAAGGGCCGCCAGAACACCCGCGGTACCGCAGGCCGCGGATAGACCACCTGCACCTTTTTGATCACGCTGGCGGGCAGCCCGTTCACCAGAGCAGGCGCGGGCGGGTGGGACTGCCCCTCCACGATCTCCGCCGTCACGCTGTCCGTCCCCGCCCGCACCGTCACCGGATGGACTCCGTCAAAATCGGCGGGCAGCGTGACCCGCCACGCCATCGCCTGTGGGGGAATCCCCTCCTTCAGATAGGCTTCCAGATCCGCCGCCGTCTGCTCGCGCCCCAGATCCGGCGCCACCTGCAATTCCCAGGGCCCGCCCGGATCGTTGCGTGGCTGGCGATAGAGCGCCAACAAGCGCTCGAGCGTCGCGCGCAGCGGCGGCAGCGCCCGCTTTCCATCGGGTGCAAAGGCCACAGGCACCTCGCTGCGCGGGGCGTCGATGGTGACGTCCCCGGTGTACTCCCCATCCACCGTCGCCACCACCTGCACCGCGCTCCCCGCCGCGGCATTCCATGTGGCGGGCGCGACACGTTCCTGCATCCATGCAAAGGGCATGACCATCGGGCCCAGGAGAATGCCGACCGGCACCATCGCGGCCAGGAGCACGCGCCACTGCACCGGCGCCGCCAGGGCTTCCATCGTCGCCCGCCGCGGGCTGCCGGCCGTCAGTTTCCCCGCCTGCTTCTTCAACGCCGCCGCCCGCCGCTTGGCCTCCAGCAGCCGCCCGTTGTCCGTCCCGAATTTCTGAATCAGCAGCGTCACGATGGCGATCACTCCCGCGATGATTACCACCGTCCACTGCCGGCCCACGGCGCGCACCAGCGGCCACAAGATCCGGTCCATCATCGTAAACGTCGCCTCATGCACCGCCGACGACGCGAAGAATCCCACCAGGAATACCGCCCACACCGCGGCACACACGTTCCGCACCCGTCCCGCCGCCCGCTCCTTGCGACCCGGTGGAGGAGGCACCAGCTTCGCTGCAATGTGGCTGTCCGCTTCGTCCGTCACCGTCCACGCCCGCTGCGTTTCCTCGGCCGGTCCCACCCACCCATGGGCTGCATCCACCCGGATCTGCTGCCCCTCCGTGAAAATCCGCGTCGCGTCGGGCAGCACCACCGCCGGCAAGCCCATCTCCCGCGCCACCACCGCCCCATGCGACAGCGACCCCCCGCACTCCAGCACCAGCCCCGCCGCATTCACGAACAGCGGCGTCCACGAGGGGTCCGTGCTCGGGCAGACCAGGATGTACCCCTTGCCGATATCCCCGGCATCCGTCGGCGAATGAAAAATCCGGACGGGCCCGGTTGCCTCACCGGACGACAGGGCAAAGGCCTTGTGTCCGCCTGCCACCGGCGCCAGCGCCGCCTCCGGCTCTCCCAGCCGCTCGATGGCCGCGGCATCAATGACCCGGGGCAGGCGCACCCGCGCCTCCGCCCGATAAGCCGCCTTGCGCCGTTCGATCAGGTGATAGGGTGCAAAGCCCACCCGCAGGGCATCGAACAAATCTTCGCGCGACAAGAAGAAGACATCCTCGCCCACCTCCAGCCGGCGCCCGGCTTCCAGGGCGATCTCGCGCAAAAACGCGTAGCCGCGCATCAGAAAATCTTTTCCATCCTCGCGGAACGCCATATAGCGCCGCACGACGTCCAGCAGATGATCCAGCCGCGCCCGCTCCACCGTCGGCAAGCGTTCGCGCAACGCCGCCACCCGCGCTGCCGTCGCCTCGCCATGCTTGCGATGCCGCTCCAGCGGGTCGTCCCCCGCCGCCAGCCGCGCCGCCATCTCCTTGACCACGTGCGGCTGCTCCCGCCAGCGTGGTGCCGCCAGGTCAAACTCCCCCGCCGCCCGATGGCCATGCTCCGCGATCCAGCTCTCCAGCGTCCGCTTCCCCTTGCCTACCTCATACAACTCCCCATCCGCCTGCACGGTCAGGTTCGGCGGGCCGCCTGCTGACAATTCCTGGGCCAGCGCATCGGGATCCTCCTCCCAGAAACGCTCCGCCAGAAAGGCCCGCAAATCCCCCAGCGCCATCCCGCTGATCAAGCTCGGCAGCAAGCTGCGCGGCGCGAACTGATCCATGACGTCGCGCTCATGACTCCGCCAGAGCTCCACCAGCCCGTCGGCTGAAAATTCCCCCAGGCGCGACCCGCGTGCCTCCTCCACAAACCGTCGAAACTCCGGAAACACCTGCTCGCGCAACTGCCGATCCCCGCTCTCCGCGAGTCGCCGCAGGTTGGCATCCACCCGCGCCAGCATCCGCCCCGCCGCGGCACGCTCCTTCATCGTTCCCTGCGGCAGCGTCGGCGCCGCCTGCGCGACGTCGACGCTGCGCTTCAGCAGCTCCACGTCATAGCCATAGGGAAAATCTGCCGAAAACATTTCCGGAGCGCGCGAGGCATCCATGTACACCCGCCCGGCGATGCGCTCGAGGAACCCCTCGCGCACCGCCTGCTCCGAGGGCACAAACCCCGCCTCGCGGTACATGTTTCCATAGCCCCCAGCACCGCTCATGAACCGTCCCACCACGCTCCAGGTCAGCGGTGTCGGGTGCGGCAGGGTCTCGCCGAGATTGTGGATCACCCACGGCCCGCGCCCGGCGGCGGCCTCCTCGCGCAGCGTCCGCCGGGTGTCGCGCAGCACCTCCTCATAGGACTCCGCCTCCTCCAGCGTCGTGATCGGCCGCGATTGCAGCAGATAGAGCTCCCCGGCATGAATGGCCCACTCCAGGTCCTGCGGGCTCCCAAAATGTGCCGCCGCACGCTTGCCCAACTGCCACAAACGATGCACATCCCGCCCCCCCAGGCAGGCCTGCCGCCGCCGCGATTCGGCGACCGGGCGTTCGGCGTGGCTACCGGCGAACAGCTCCACGCGCTTGTCGGCGATCGTCGCCGTCAGCACCCGACCGGTGGAACCCTCCAGCGTGAGCACGTCGGGCTGCACCCGCCCGGAGACCACCGATTCCCCGAGGCCCCAGCTCGCTTCCACGACCATCTCCCCGCGCGGGCCCCCGCCCCCGCCTCCACCGTTGCTCCGCGGGTTGGCGGTGAAGAGCACCCCTGCCACGTCGGCCGTCACCAGCCGCTGCACCACCACCGCCATCGACACCCGCGCAGGATCGATGCCATGCTCCTCCAGATAGGCCTGAATCCGCGGCGCGTTCAAGCTTTCCCAGCAATTTCCCACCGCCGCCACGACGGCCTCTTCGCCCGTGATGTCGAGATAGGTCTCGTACTGCCCCGCCATGGACGCGCCGGCCATGTCCTCCGCGGTCGCCGAAGAGCGCACGGCCACGGTCCCCTGCCCCATTGTGAGATAGGCCGCCAGCACTTCCGCCCGCACCTCCGCGGGCATCCCCCCCTCATTGCCCGTCGCCCGCGCATGGCGATACGCATAGGTGGTCACGACAAATCCGTCGGGCACCTGAAACCCCGCCCGGATCAGCCGGCCCAGGTTCGCCGCCTTGCCCCCGGCAATCGCCACGTCGCGGCACTCGCTGAGCGCCTGCGTGAATGCATGGCCGTTCGTCATTGCCCAGCTCCCACCAGCACGTGCAACCCGCCGGTCTCACTTCCCACGATCACGCGGCCCCCCACCACCTGCGGATCGCCGATGGTGAGCCCCGTGCCCGGATTGGCCTGCGTGTTCAAGAAGACTTTCTCCAGCACTTTGCCGCTGTCTGCATCGAGGACGGCGAGATACCCGTCGCTGGTCACCGCATAAAGGCGATTGCCCGCCAGCGCGCACCCGGCCGCCACGGCCGCCTTGCCGTTCACGCGGGTTTGCCAGAGGAGCTCCCCCTTATCGAGGGAAAGTGCCGCGACCTCGCCGGTGCGGATCGGGCAATAGACCGCCTTGTCCCCCGCCGGGATGCCCCCCAGCACCGAATCGGCAAAGGGTCGCCGCCAGAGGATTTTCCCGGTTTTCATTTCCAGCGCCAGGACCTCTCCTTTGGCGTTGGCATTGGAATCCACCATGGTGCTGTTGCCGCTGCCGACAATGAGCAGATCCCCGGCGATGGTCACGGGGCTGGTCACCGGCAGGCCTGTTTCCGTTTTCCACAGCTCCTTGCCATCTTTCGCCGCCAGCGCCACGACCGCGCTGCCGTTGAAGGCACTGCCGATGTACACATTGCCCGCCTCATCCATGGCGGCGGCACTTTCGGGGTCGATGACGCGCACGCGCCACAATTCCTTGCCATCGGAGATCCGCACCGCCACCACCTGCCCGGGATCGCCGGTCGCTTTCCCATCCCGACCCTCGATCGCCCCAGCCCCGACGACCACCACATCCCCCGCAATCGCCGGCGAACTCTCAATATGCAGTGGCGTCTGCACCGCCCACTTCAGCGCGCCGGTCTGGGCGTTAAAACAGAGCAGCGAACAATTTTTGTCTTCATGGAGACCCTGGCCCACGATCACCCATTTCCCATCCGCCGTCACGGCGGGGGAGCTGAACACCGGATGCAGCGTCGTGGTGCGGCCGTCGGGCCCCTTGTATTCATCCACGGTCCAGAGCGGCTTGCCGGTGTCGGCATCCAGACAATAGAAGACCCCGGAGTAGCTTCCGAGTTCGGCGACGCAGCCACCGGCATAAATGCGCTTTCCCACCACGGCCGGCGTCGAGATGAACAGGGTGTCGTCAGGAGCAAATGTCCACAGGGGCTTGAGCCCCGGCCCCGCCGCCTTGCCATCGGAGCCCGTGCGCCGATAGCCGCGACCAATCACGATGGGCGCCGCCGCCTCGGCGGTGGGGGGGGCACTGACCTGCGTGGTGGCCGCACCACCATTACCCATCGCGGCCTGCCGCTGCAGCAGGCCTTGTGCCACTTTGGCCCAGTCATAATGCCCGGCTGCCGCCCCCAGGACCGCCGCGTCCGGCCGCGCGGCTCGCGCGGCCGTGGGCTGCAACATCCACGTCGCCCCCGCCACCACCGCCCCGATGCC
>CALCHA010000139.1 GCA_937901265.1 uncultured Phycisphaerales bacterium | reverse complement strand
AAGCGGGCGAGACGCCCGCGGTACGATGGGAGACGCCCGCGATGCGATCGGGCTAAACTTTTGGGCACGTCGCGGCTACAGTGACGGGATGCAAACTGACACCCTCACAGTCACGGTGATGGGGTCCGGCACCTCCGCCGGCGTTCCCATGATCGGCTGCCATTGCCCGGTGTGCGAGAGCGCCGATCCGCGCGACAAACGCACCCGCCCCTCCATCGTGGTGAGTTATCCCGATGCCGACGGCGTGCAACGAACCATTCTGATCGACACGACCCCCGAGCTGCGGCTGCAGGCCGTGGCCAACCGGATCGACCGCATCGATGCCGTGGTCTACACCCATGCCCATGCGGACCACATTTTTGGCTTGGACGACGTGCGGCGCTACAACACGCTGCTCCACGCACCGCTGCCGCTCTATGCCTCGACCGAAGCCCTTTCGACGCTCAGGACCTCCTTCGCCTATGCCTTTGAGAAACACGAGCGGGTCCCTGATGCCCTCTATCGGCCGGAGCTTTCTCCCGCGATTATCGAGGGGCCCTTCCCCCTGTTTGACCGCACCTGGACGCCCGTACCGCTGGTCCATGGAAGGTTCCGCGTGCTGGGATTTCGCATCGGAAATTTCGCCTACTGCACCGATTGCAACGCGATCACTCCGGAAAGTCGGGCGCTGCTGCAGGGGCTCGACGTGCTCATCATCGATGGGCTTCGTCCGCGACCCCATCCGACGCACCTGAGCTTCGAGCAGGCGGTCGAAGTCATCGGCGACCTGAAGCCTCGCCGCGCCTACCTCACGCACGTGTCGCATGACATGTCGCATGCGGCCATCGAAGCGTCGCTGCCGCCGCAGGTGCGGGTCTGTTTCGATGGTCAGTCCCTCGAGCTTCCACTCGATCCACTTCCCTGAGCAGGCAACCGCCAACGCTCCCATGCACCAGGCGAGCCCGTTTTTCCGAGAAATGTCTCAGGCCTTCTCCATGCGGGGATGCCCAACCGCGAACGCACGCTCACGACACTCCACACAGCAATCCCTCCCGCAATGAAACGCTTTCAGAGAAACGTGGCCAAGCGGTGCCAGACCTCTTCGTGAACTTCGTCCTCTTCGTCACTTCGTGTTTTGGTCTGGACTCTCGCAGGAGCACGTTTCTGCCCCTGGACTCCCTTGCCGGCCAAGGTCGCAGCCCTCAATCGGCCCGGGTATGATGGACGCTTGTGATCGAACACCCGGCCGTCAGAGGAAACGCTTCCATGTCCCATCGGGTCGTCCCGGAATTGCTGAAGTTTGCCCATGCCCTGGGTGATCCCGCCAAGGAGTACGTGATCTACGGGGAGGGAGACTGCTCCGTGCGGGTGGACTCCAAAACCTTCCTGGTGAAGGGCGCGGGGCGGTATATGCATTCCGTGCGCGAAGAAGACTTCGTTTCCATGGCCTTTGGGCCCCTGCTGGAAATGGTGGCGGCCAAGCCCAACGCCCGCGGAAATGTGGTGGACGAATGCTTACGCACAGCCAGCGGTGGCAAGGGTATGGCCCCCTCACGCGAGGCCTTTTTCCACGCCGTCCTGCTCGACCTGCCCAACGTGAATTTCATCGGCCACACCCATCCCACCTGCGTGGCGGGCGTGATGGCCTCGCCCCGCGCGGAAGCCTTCGCCTCGACGCGCATGTTCCCCCAGCACGTGCAGCTCTGCGGGCCTCGCAGTCTCTTTGTCCCCTACATGGACCCCGGCCTGCCCCTGGCGGTGGAACTCCGCTACCGGCTCGAGGGGTACATGAACCAGTGGGGCGATGCCCCCATGACCATCCTGCTGGCCAACCACGGAATGATCGCCCTGGGACCCACCAGCGACGCCGTGCTGGCGGCCACCGGCATGATGCAGAAGGCCGCGCTGGCCTACGTGACAGCCCAAAGCTGCGGCGGCGCCGTCACCCTCCCCGAAACGGATGTCGAACGGCTGGCTGCGGAAAAAGTATAAATTATCCCCAGGAATGCAGGAATACTCGCAACCGTTTGTTGCGGTGGAGGAACGGCGATGGCGGACGCGCGGAAATATGTGGCGGTGGACCTCGGTGCTGAATCCGGCCGGGTCATGGTCGGGGAGGTCTCCGAACGCGGCATCGCGCTGACCGAAATGCACCGCTTTCCCAACCTGCAGATTTCTGTCCCCACCAAGGGCCCCACCCCGCGCCTGCACTGGGACATCCTCCGCCTCTGGCATGAAATCAAGATCGGCATCGCCCGGGTCGCGGCCGAACATGACGTCGCCGGCGTCGGCGTCGATACCTGGGGCGTGGACTTTGCCCTCCTCGATGCCCACGGTGAATTGCTCGGGAACCCGGTCTGTTACCGCGATTCCCGCACCGACGGCATGGTCGACGCACTCTTCGCCCGCCTCCCCAAAGAAACCCTTTACGGCGTCACCGGCATTCAGACCATGGCCCTCAACACCCTCTTTCAACTCGCCGCGCTGGCGTGGGGCAAGTCGCCCCAGCTCGCCGCCGCGAAACACATCCTCTTCCTGCCCGATTTGCTCACCTTCTGGCTCTGCGGGCGCATGGGCACTGAATACACCATCGCCTCCACCTCCCAGATGCTCGACGCTCGCACACGCCGCTGGTCGCCGGCGGTCTTCGATGTCCTCGGCGTGGACGCCAGCCTCTTTCCGCCTATCGACATGCCCGGCGAAACGGGATCCCTCCGCGGCACCCTGCTCGCCAGCGTCAGCGAGAAACTCGCGGCCGCCAACGTCCCCGTGATCGCCGTGGGCTCGCACGATACCGCCTCGGCCGTGGCCGCAGTGCCCGCCGAAGGCAGCGGCGACTGGCTCTATCTCTCCAGCGGCACGTGGTCGCTCCTGGGTGCCGAGACCGACCAGCCCGTCCTCTCCGAGGCCGCGGCCCGCTACAACGTCACCAACGAGGGCGGCGTCGGCGGCAAAATTCGGCTCCTCAAAAATATCGCCGGCCTCTGGCTATTGCAGGAATGCAAGCGCGAATGGGCCCGCGCCGGCAACGATCTCGACTACCCCGAAATCACCCGCCTCGCCGGCGCGGCGGAGGGCCACACGGCGCTGCTCGATCTCGACGATCCGGCCTTCGCCACCCCCGGCGGAATGCCCGCCAAAATCGCCGCGCAGTGCCGCCGCACCGCCCAGCGGGTGCCCGAAACGCCCGGACAATTCGCCCGCGTCATCCTCGAATCGCTCGCCGTGAGCTACCGCCGCGTGATCGCCATGCTCGAAGAAATCACCGGTAAAAAGTTCCGCCGCCTGCACATCGTCGGGGGGGGCAGCCGCAACGACCTCCTCAACCAGATGGCCGCCGATGCCACCGGGCTCGACCTCCTCGCCGGGCCTGTGGAGGCCACCGCGCTGGGCAATGTCCTCACCCAGGCCATCGCGGTGGGGCAGATCGCGTCGCTCGCCGCGGGCCGTGCCCTCGTGGCGCGCATGGGCGGCGTCAAGCGGTTCACCCCGCGCGACGTCTCCCAATGGACCCAGTTCGCGGCCCGCGCCACCGCACGCACGTGAATAACCGCGGCAGCCATCCCCCGTCCGGATCATCTCGCTCTCATGGCATGCCCCTCAGGACTTTTCGCCCTCGCTGGCGTTGAAGCGGTTCATCGCCGTCACGATGCCCTGAGTCGCCCACGTCTCGGCAGCCTCGACGGCAAGGCTCAGCGACCTCTCCAGCAGCGTCTTCTGCGCTGGAAAAAAGGCCGTCAAGACATAATCCTTCTGCGGAATCCTTCCCGGCGCATCCACGCCGATGCGCAAGCGGTGATACGCCTGCCCGGTCCGCCCCTCCGTCGCCGCCAGGTTCGCCAGCGCCCGCTCAATGTCCCGAAGACCATTGTGCCCCCCCGCAGACCCCGTCGCGCGCAGCCGAATCGTTCCCACCGGCAGCGCGATGTCGTCCACGATCACCAGCAGGTCCTGCAGCCCAAGCTTGTAAAACGCGACCGCCGACGACACCGATCGCCCCGACAGATTCATATACGTCTGCGGCTTGAGCAGCAACAGCTTTTCCCCGCCCAGCAGCACATCGGCCATGAAGCCCTGATGCGCCACGCGGAAATTCATCGCGCCATGCTTCTGCGCAAACGCATCCACCGCCATGAACCCGACGTTGTGCCGCGTGCGCTCATATTCCGAACCCGGATTGCCCAGGCCGATGATCAGTTTCATAGCGACATTCAGAAGCGAAAAGACAGAACACAGAAGTATAAAAGAAAAGAAGCCAGAAGGAACACTTCTGACTTCTCGCTTCTGACTTCTCGCTTCTGACTTCTGGCGGCTGAATCTTACTTCTTGCCGCCCTTGGCTGCGCCGCCCTTGGCCGCGCCGCCCTTGGTGTCGGCAGCTGCGGCTGCTTCGTCTTCCTTCTTCTTGCCAATGACTTCCGGCTCGGCCGCACTCGGTTCCGCCGCCACCTCCGCAACTTCTTCCTTCACGGTACGCACCTGCGCGATGATCTTCTCGGGGTTGTCCACCAGCGTCACGCCTTCCGGCAGCGCGATCTCACGGGCGTGCAGAATCTGGTGCAGTTCCAGGTTGTCCACGTTCACCCGAATGTGGTCCGGAATGTTCAGCGGCGAGGCTTCAATTTCCAGCTCGCTCGTCTGCGTCTCCAGGATGCCCCCTTCCTTGGCGCCCTTGGGGATGCCGCGGAAATCCAGCGACACGCTCACCGACACCTTCTTGTTCGGATCAATCCGCAGGAAATCCACATGCTCCACCGTCGTCTGCAGATAATCATACTGCACATCCTGGATCAGCAGCTTTTCCGCCTTTCCCTCCAGCGTCACGTCCATCGTGTGCGAGCCTCCGTGAATCACCGCCACCGCTTCCGTGGCTGAAAACGACACGGCAAACGGATCCTTCCCCATGCCATACACCACCCCCGGAAGCTTCCCCTCCAGACGCAGCAGACGCGTCCGCCGACTGCCCCGCTCGCTCCGTGCTTCCAGCACCACCGGCTTGTCCTGCTTGTGAATTGCGCGTCTGGCCATAATAACTTCCTTTGTGCGAGGGGCTGCCTACTCTCGACGCGCGTGGGCCGAACAGTTCGGTCGCAACGCCGCCTACCATGGCAGCCGGACGATCCGCCCCCGAAAGGGCAGATCGGAAATTGTACAAAAGCCGCCCGCCCCGGCCCAGATCCCCCAACTCCCGTTCTCCACCACCCTGCCTCAAGCCGGCAATTCCCCCCCCCTTTCGCCGACGACCCCCGCGATTTGCGAGCCCGCCCCACCCTCGATATCTTACTTGGTTCGAAACCATGCCGGGGGCTGCGCTCCGCATCGCTCGCCCGCGGTGTGGAA
>CALCHA010000138.1 GCA_937901265.1 uncultured Phycisphaerales bacterium | reverse complement strand
TGCACATGAATCCGGGCCTGATGATCATGCACTCGCGCGACCTGGTGAACTGGAAGTTGGCGAGCTACTGCATCGATCGGCTCGACTTTGGCCCCGCGTATCGCCTGGAGAACGGGAACATTTATGGCAAGGGCATCTGGGCGCCGTGCATCCGTTATCACAACGGCGTCTTTTATGTGTTTTCCAACGTCAACGGCGCGGCGCTGCAGGTGTTCCGCTCGACGTCCGCGAATGGTCCGTGGCAGCGCAGCGAGTTGCCCGGGCGTCACGATCTTTCGGTGCTCTTCGATGATGATGGCAAAATTTATCTCGTCTCCGGCAATCACAATCCCTACACGATCGAAGAAATCAACAGCGATTTCAGCGGTTTTGTGCCCGGCGCGCGGCATGTGATGAATGCGCCGGGACTCGGCGAGGGGCATCATCTGTATAAAATCCACGGCCAGTATTTTGATGTTTCCGCGGTGCCCGGCGCCAGCACCGATCAGATGGTCGCCCGTGCCGATTCCATCGACGGCCCCTGGACCGTGGCGCGGATGGTGCAGGCGGAATCGCTCGGCACGCCGAGCCAGGCGCCGCTGCGTCCCGGCGCCCAGCCGAATCCGAACGAGCGCGGGTTGACGCTGCACCAGGGCGGGATCGTGGACACGCCGTCGGGGCAGTGGTGGAGCATCATCATGCAGGACCACGGGAGCATCGGGCGGATGGTGTCGCTGGTGCCGATCACGTGGGAGGGGAATTTTCCGATCATCGGGTTGCCGGGGAATTTGCGCAAGGCCCCCAACACGTGGGTGAAGCCGGACGCGGGGTTCGTGCAGGCGCCGACGCCGGCGTTCGTGCATGGGGACGAATTTGAGGGCGGGAAGCTCAACCCGCTGTGGCAGTGGAACCACGTGCCGGACGATGGCAAGTGGTCGCTGACGGAGAAGGCGGGGGTGCTGCGCCTGCATTCGCTTCCGGCGGCGGATTTTTATCATGCGCGGGACAGCCTGTGCCAGCGGCCTCCCGGGCCGGAATCGACGATGACGGTGGCACTGGATGCGTCGGGACTGGCGGCGGGGGATGTGGCGGGGCTGGGGCTGCTGAGTACGCCCTATGCGTGGATCGGGGTGGTGCAGGGGGATGCGGGGCGGACGCTGCAGATGGTGGACAGTGGTGCGGCCGGGAGGGCGGTGGTGGTGAGCAAGGCGGAGGGGGTGCCGCCGGCGCAAGTGTGGCTGCGGGTGCATTGCAACTTCGACACGGATGATGCGGATTTCAGCTGGAGCGCCGACGGGCGGACGTTCACAGCGTTGGGCAAGCCGTTTACGATGAAGTTCCAGCTCACGACGTTTCAGGGCGTGCGGCCGGCGCTGTTCAACTACAACACGCAGGGGCAGGCGGGGGGGTATGCGGACTTCGATCATTTCAGGGTGGAGGAGCCGCGGGCGCGGGGGGTGGAGCGGGAGGTGCCGGTGGGCAAGCGGATCACGCTGAGCAGTGGGGCGGATGGCAGTTTACTGGCGGAGGGTGGGAATCATGCGCTGGTGAACGTGGCGGGAGGGGTGCCGACGGTGTTTGAGGTGGTGGATCGGGGGCTGGGCCGGGTGGCGTTGAGGAGCGCGGAGGGGCGGTTTGTGTCGGTGGGAGATGGGGGCGTGGTGCTCAAGGACCTGGCCGGCGGTAAGCCTGGGGAGGCGGAGACGTTTCAGTGGGTGAACCTGATGCGCGGCGACACGATGCTGATGACGTTGAGGGATCACCGCTATCTGGCGACCAAGCCGGGGGCGGTAGGGGCACTGGTGGCCACGGCGACAGGTCCGCGACCGGACCGCAAGGGCGGGGCGTGCTTTCACTGGCAGGAGGTGCGGTGAGGGGCGCGCAAAAACACCGGCCGCCGGGGCCGGTGGAAAGGGCTTCTGAGGGGTAGGGAAAGATAGGGGGGCGGGGAAGGATCTGGTGGGGGATCAGGTTTCGACGGTGACGAGGTAGGGCTGGGTGTTGAACTTGAGTTTGCCGTGGGAGGAGCGTCCACCGGCGGGGTCGAGGGTGTAGATGACCTGCTTGCCGTGGCGTTTGTTGACGATGATGCGGTTCATACGGAGGAGGCCCAGGTGGTGGGAAACGGTGGGCTGGGGCAGCTTGAGTTCTTCGCAGAGGCTGCTGACGTTGCGTTCACCGCCGGCAAGGAGCATGACGATCTGCATGCGGGTCTTGTCGGAGAGGAGCTTGAAGAGGGTGCAGAGGTTGCTCATTGCTTGTGCGTCAGCCGCCGCTTGAGATTTGGCCATGATTAACTCCCGCTGTTGCGTCACGCCGCCCAGCCGGCGGTGACGCATGATCCATCACGCATGATGATATTAGGCAACTCACCTATAAACATGCTTTCGATACCACTGGTGCAAGGAAATGATACGAGCGCCCTTCCAGATGTCAACTTGCCTCGAAGGATACATTTGAGGGGGGCGGCCGGGCGGCGGCCGGAGGGAGGCGGCGCGAGGCGGCGGGAGGCGGTGGAAGGGCGGGGCAGCGGACAGGCATCGCGTTTGCCTTGCGTAAGGATGTCTGAACAAGGAGGTCATTATGGCCAGCGAAGACATTGCAGCGGGCAAAGTGAAGCAGATCAAGGGCAAGGCGAACGACGTGGCCGGGGCCGTGAAAGGGGACACCGGTCAGCAGATTAAGGGCAAGATCCAGAAGGGGGTGGGCAAGGCGCAGGAAGCGCTGGGAAGGGCGACGCAGAAGAAGAAGTAAGGGCAGCGGGGGCGCATCGCGCCGGAAGGGCTTTGTGGTAGGATTTCGCGATGGAGGAGAATCCCTCGCCAATCGCCCTGCCCCCGGCGGTGATCGCGCCGCCCACGCTGCTGTATCACAATGTGGACCTTTCCCCGCCTCCGGCGGAGTGGACGAATGTGTCCTCGCACGTGCCGGACCCGGCGCGATTCGGGCATTTCCTGGTGCGTGCGCTGGCGTGGCGGATGGTACCGATGGTGGGGGTGTATGGGGTGATGGCAGCGGTGTGGCTGTGGGTGCTGCCGCAGCTTTTGTGGGGGAGTACGCTGGTGATGGTGGCGGCGGTGGGGGGATTCGTGCTGCTGAACATGGGGGTCACGCTGGTACGCCTTGCGTTT
>CALCHA010000137.1 GCA_937901265.1 uncultured Phycisphaerales bacterium | reverse complement strand
AAACCCGAAGATTTCCCTCAACCGGGCTGGAATTTAGAGAATGCGATTGCCCTGCGCGCAATTCCTTCCCATCCCCCAAGAAGAGCGTGCGAAGCCACCCGGGCGGGTATCATTCGGGCATGTTTTGATCTGGTTGGCGAGGGTTGGTGATGAAGTGGATTTTTGCGACGGTGCTCGCGCTGCTCCTGATGGTCTCGCTGGTCATGGCGGCGGGTGAGGGGGCGGCCAGTGCCCCGGCTGACAACGGTGGGTTCCTGTTCGTGACATTCAAGGGGGAGCAGACGCCGCTCACCGAGCAAATCTATTTTGGGGTGAGTGCCGATGGCTTGAAGTGGGAGGCTCTCAAAAAGGGCGAGCCCGTGCTGGTGTCCGCGATTGGGGAGAAGGGCGTGCGGGATCCCTACATCTTGCGGGCGCACGATGGCAAGACGTTCTACATCATCGCCACGGATCTTTCGATCAACTTGAACAAGGATTGGACCCGGGCGGTCCGCGCCGGGAGCCGCTCCATTGTCGTGTGGCAGTCGACCGACCTGGTGAAATGGTCCGAGCCCCGGCTGGTCAAGGTCGCCCCCGACGATGCGGGGTGCACCTGGGCCCCCGAAGCGATTTACGATGACCAGACCGGCGGTTACCTGGTCTATTGGGCCTCCACGACCAAGGACGATGATTTCAAAAAGCAGCGGATCTGGGCAGCGCGGACGAAGGATTTTGTGACCTTCTCCGCACCCTTTGTGTACATCGAAAAGCCCACAACGGTGATCGATACGGACATCGTGCGGGATGCGGCCAGCGGGAAGTATTATCGGTTTACCAAGGATGAAAAGAACAAGGCGGTCACGATGGAGGTGGCGGGAAAGCTCGCCGGGCCCTGGGCGGAGGTGCAGGGATTTTCGCTGGCCAAGACCACGGGCTATGAGGGGCCGGCCTGTTTTGAGTTGTCACCGGCGGCCGCCGGAACGCCGGCGACCTGGTGCCTGCTCATGGATTATTATTCCAAGGGGCAGGGGTACAAGGCCTGGACGACCACGAACCTGAGTTCCGGGAAGTTCGTGGCCGATGATCGCATTTCGTTTCCGTTTCGCTTCCGGCATGGCTCGGTGTTGCACTTGTCGGCGGAGGAACTTGCGCGCGTGAAGGGGGCGTATGGGGGGTGAGCGTGGAGGGACGCGCAGGGCTTGTGTGGCGGGGTGGTGTTTCAGGGGGTGCGGAGGAGCTGGTTCAGGAGGGTGAGGAGGTAAAGCAGGAACAGAATGAGGGCGAGGGGGAGCAGGGCGATGGCGAGGAGGAGGGAA
>CALCHA010000136.1 GCA_937901265.1 uncultured Phycisphaerales bacterium | reverse complement strand
CCCCCCACCCGTTCCCCCGCTACCCCCCCCGACGTCGCCGCCCGCATTTTGCCCACCTCTGGCCGCGGATAATGGGTGTACCAGGGGCTCAATGCTTTGACCAGATACGCCTGCTGCGCGGGGGTCACTTCCTGGCACGCCAGAAGGTCGGGGTCGTGCTGCAGCACCACCTTCACCAGCAGATCGCGGCGCAGCGGCCAGGCGTTGGGGCCATCGTTGGGGTCGGCGTAGCGCACGTTGGCGGTCATCACCCGAATCGGCCCCGCGGGCGGCGGCAGCGGGGCGGTGGCTGGCGCGGGACGACGCGCGGCGGCCAGCCCCCAGGCTGCCGCTGCGCATATCCCCACCACCAACAATATCAGCAAGGGCTTCTTTGACACGCGAACTCCACTGGGAAGGGCTGGGCCTCTATCGACCTACGGGCCTTTCCCTTCGGTAGATGCGTGCCCCCCCACCGCCTATTTCGCCACCGACGCATTCATCGTGAAACGGGCGATCTGCGCCTGCACGATCGTCGGCACGCGCTCAAAACGCAATGCAATTTTGTAGGGCCCCTGCGGCGCATCATCCACATCATCCGCACGAATCACTTCCGCCCCCAGAACAAATGTCGGCCACCCCTCCGCCCGCATCATCCCCAGCCCCGCAATCGTAAATTCGAGCGCCACCGCATCGCCCGGGCTGAGCAGTTCGTCCACCTGGATCGATATCCCCGTCTCGCTGAGGTTCAGCACATGCCCTTCGAGCGGCTCGTGGCCATGCTGCAGCGACCGTACCACCACCGAGGTGTACATGGAGGGGACCCGCACCCTGCGACGACGGCGGCGGTCTTTGAAGTCCGTGACTGCGCCAGACGCCACCTTCGCGGGGTTCGAGGCCGCGCTGACCGTGACAGCGCTGGCGGAGACCGCGAGGGTGCGGCGAGTTGCCGCAGCGAGTTTGGTGAACACGGACATGAACACACTCCGTCGTACCCGGTATGGTTAAGCAAAGTATCGGCCGTGCGCGGGGGCGACATGATTACTTCGTCCGAAAAAGCCAGTGGTTCACCAAAAAATCGCGATTTCCTTTCGGACGTCCGGTGTTATCGGGCGGGCCCCGCGCGGTGCGGGAAGCGGGTGGCGCTGCCGCGGCGGAATGTCCGGGTGTCAGAAGTGTGTGAGGGAGTCGCTGCAGGGCTCTGGTGAACGGGTGTTAAGTGCCTGCAATCATGAGGGGTTGGAAGCACTGCATGAGCGTCGCCAGGGCTGGTGGCGATTTGACAGTTTCCTTGAAAGGCGGGTATAAAGGCAAGACTCGGCGTTCCGAGGCCCGTCGCTGCCGCCCCTTGTTCCCGGCCGCGATGAGGCGTTCCGCGGCAGCTTCAATTCTTGTAGGGCGACGGACTTATGGCGCAGAAGACGAACAGGAAAACGGCGAAAAAGGCGGCACCGGCGACCAAAAAGGCGGCACCCGTCAAGGCCGTCAAGCGGGTCGAGCCACGTGCCAAGCCCAAGGCGGCCAAGCCCGAGAGCAAGGCTCCCCCCAAAGCCCCGGTACGCACCCCCGCCAAGGCCCCCGCCGCCCCCCTCCGCAAGGCGGCACCCGAGGCGCCCGCCGCGAAGTCTGCCGAGCGGGTCGAAAAGAAAGAAAAAGCCCAGCCTCTGTCCAAGTCCGAACTGACCTACTTCCGCAACCTGCTGCTCGAAAAACGCCGCGAGATTCTCGGCGATGTCGGCTCGATGGAGTCGGAAGCCTTCAAGGGCGGCTCGAACCTGTCCAACATGCCGATCCATATGGCCGATGTGGGGACGGACAACTTTGAGCAGGAATTCACGCTCGGGCTGATCGAGTCAGAGCGGCAGATTCTCCGCGAAATCCAGGATGCGCTGGTGCGCGTGGATGATGGTTCCTTCGGCGTCTGCCAGGGGACGGGGAAAGCGATTCCGCGGGTGCGGCTCGAAGCGATGCCGTGGGCGAAATACACCATCGAGTATTCCAAGATGCTTGAGCAGGGGAAGGTGTCGCGCGATGCGGCGCGGGCGTCGGACGATGACGCGGACGACGATGAAGATTAAGGGCGGAGACGCCAGACGCCAGAAGTGAGAAGACCGAAGGATCGAGGGCCTTGCCATGGTAAATGCGGGAGGGGATGCGGTTGCGGGGACGGTGACGGCGTCGGCGGGCGGGAGGGACATGCGTTCTTACGTCTCGGCGGGTTCGTGGGTGCGGTTTCTCGTGCCGGCGGTGCTGGGGTTGACGCTGGACCTGTGGGTGAAGGCGTGGTCGTTCCCCAACGGCGTGCCGGCGGCGACGATGGGGTTGATCCCGGCGGGTCGCTATCCTGCGGAGAATGGCGAGAGCCTGGCGCTTATTCCGGGGTTCCTGAAGCTGACGACGACGGTGAACCATGGCGCCGTTTTCGGGCTGTTCCAAGGCAAAGTGCTCTACTTCCTGCTGTTTTCGATCCTGGCGATGGGCGTGATCGTGTGGGTGTTTCTTGCGAGCAAACGGGACCAGTGGCTGGTGCATTTGTCGCTGGGGCTGATCACCGCCGGGGCGCTGGGGAATCTGTATGACCGGGCGGTGTTCAACGGGGTGCGGGACATGCTGGAGTTTTATGTGAAATGGTATCCGTGGATTTTCAACGTGGCCGACGCGCTGTTGTGCCTGGGGGTGCCGCTGCTGATGGTGCGCTGGACGTTCGGGAAGGAATGAACGGGGGCTGGGATGCGGTGCGCCCGCGACGCTGACGACGACGGGAAACACGAAGCCCACGAAGGACCCACGAAGCCCACAAAGGCGTTGATCCAAAACGCGCAATCCCTCCAGCAAGAGAACGCTTTCAGAGAAACGTGGCCCAGCTCTGACAAGCCTCTTCGTGCATTTCGTGGGTCCTTCGGGTCTTCGTGTTTCGGTCTGGACTCTCGAACCAGGACGTTTCCGTCCCGAGACAAGAATGTGGGGAATGGTAAGCCCTGCACGGTCGCAGCTCTGATTGGGGCTTGGCTTGGGGGGGAGGCGAGCCGATGATAGGGGGAACTGGTCGATGCCGCGAAGAGGGTTGTGGATGAACGTGATACGCACCGGGATTCCCGAGGTGGTGGTGCTGGAGCCGAAGGTGTTTGGCGACAGCCGGGGGTTTTTTCTGGAAAGCTTTAACGCACGGGGGTTTGCGGAAGCCACGGGGTATGGGGGTGGGTTTGTGCAGGACAACCATTCGCGCTCGGCGCGGGGGGTGTTGCGTGGGTTGCATTATCAATTGGTGCAGCCGCAGGGGAAGCTGGTGCGCGTGGTGCATGGGGAGGTTTTTGATGTGGCGGTGGATTTGCGGCGGGGGTCGGGGACCTTTGGCAAGGCGGTGTGGGCGGTGCTGAGCGGGGAGAACCAGCGGATGTTGTGGATTCCGCCCGGGTTCGGGCATGGGTTCCTGGTGACGTCGGAGGGGGCGGACTTTTTGTACAAGACGACGGATTATTATGCACCGCGGCAGGAGCGGACGATTCGCTGGGACGATCCGGCGCTGGGGATTCCCTGGCCGGTGCAGGGGCTGGAAGTGAAGTTGAGCGACAAGGACAAGCAGGGGGTGGCGCTAGCGGCGGCGGAGGTTTACGAGGTCGGCGGCTAGGTAAAGGTGCCTAGTGAAGCGAAAGGGGGGGTACGTGGAGGAGGGCGACGTGTCTAAAGCGTCGGCTTTTGCTGAGGTGCCTGCGATGTCGCAGGCGTTGCGCGGACGATAGGGAAGGGGTGGGGGCAGTGCCTTTTGAAGGAGTCGGGCGATGGCGATGCGGAAACTGGCGGCGGCGCTGGCGTTCGGGCTGATGGCGGGGGCGGCGGTTCCGCCGGCGATGGCGGACTTGCAAAATGGCAAGGGGCGGCGACCTTTTGAGGCGGCTCTGGTGCTGATTCGCCGGACGCAGTGGGTCGAAGCCATCCCACCCCTGAGCGATGCCCTTGCGCAGGATCCGCGTTTTCCCGAGGCCTACCTGTTGCGCGGACAGGGGTTCATCCTGGGGAAGAACTATGCGGCAGCGAGCGAAGATTTTACGGCTTATATCGTCCTGCACCCGGACCAGCCGGGGGGCTATATGCAGCGCGGGGTGTCGCGGCTGGCGCAGGGGCGGGCGCTGGAGGCAGAGCAGGACTTTCGCAAGGGGGCGGAGCTGGGGGCACACCCGGTGAACGTGGATCGCGGGATGGGGGATGCGTACATGGGGCAGAAGAAATATCGCGAGGCGCTGGCGTCCTACAACGACGGGGTGCGGCTGGCGCCGCAGTCGCCGACGATGTACCAGCGAAGGGCGCTGGCGGAGCAGGCGTTGGGGGATCAGCGGGCGGCGCAGGCGGATGCAGCGCAGTCGGATGCGCTGGTGCGCAGCGGGCGGGCGTTGGAGCCCAATGACGAAGTGTCGGGGCTGTTGGCGCAGGCGTTCGCGGGCTCGGCGGGTGGGCCGGTGGCACCGCCGCCGCCGCCGCCGGTCGTGGTGGGGCCGGGCAATGGGTTGCCGCCGGTGGTGATACCGGGGCAGGCGCCGCCGCGGGGACCGGATCCGCGGCAGCAGGCGTCGGACGCGGCGAATGCGGCGACGGCACTGGCGCAGCGTGGGGATCTCGGAGGGGCGCTCAAGCAGATGGATTTTGCGGTGCAGCGCGATCCGGCGGTGGCGAGCTACTGGACGCTGCGCGGGGCGTTTGCGGCACAGGCGGGGCAGGGGGATGTGGCGTCGCAGAGTTATGAGCGGGCGTTGACGCTGGATCCCAACGATGCGGATGCGATGCTGGGGCGGGCGGTGGCTTAGGGGCAGGAGCGCAAGAGCCGCGAGGCGCGGGTGCAGTTGGAGCGCGGGCTGCTGGCGCGCAGCGTCTCGCCCGCCGACATGGCGATGC
>CALCHA010000135.1 GCA_937901265.1 uncultured Phycisphaerales bacterium | reverse complement strand
ATGTGCCCATCTCGCGTTCCCGCGAACAAAGCCAGCGCGCTGCGTTTGATCCGACGGTCAGCGGCACGCTGCAGGGGGGCCGGACGGTGGGGCCGAATGGCGGCGGCAACAACCCGCCGGGCCGCCCGGCGGACCAGATCAGCGGAACGGCGGGTGTGACGGAGTACCTTCCGACGGGCACCACGATCGACGCGGGCTACAGCACCAACAACTCGTTTTACAGTGACTCCTCGTCCGACAGCCGATTGCAGCTGTCGGTGACGCAGTCGCTGCTGCGCGGGGCGGGGCTGGATGTAAATCTGGCGGCGCTGCGCTCGGCCGAAGTCTCAACGAAGATCACCCAGTATCAGCTTCGCGGCTTTGCCGAGCAGCTCGTCGACAACATCGAGGAGACCTACTGGGATCTCGCCTATGCCGAGCGGCAGGTGGTGATCGTCCAGACGGCGCTGGATGTGGCGAAGGAGCAGCTGCGCAATGCGAACGAGAGCATCCAGGCAGGGAGCATGAGCCCGAGCGAGCGGCCCGCGGCGAATGCAGAGGTGGCGCTGCGGCAGGAGGCATTGATCAACGCCAAGAGCACCCTGGAACAGACGCGGCTGCGGTTTCTGCAGCTGGTGACGCCGGCGGGCGTGCCCTTCTGGAACCAGACCGTGTCGGTGCAGACGCCCCCCTTCGTCCCCACGGGCACGATGGATCCCGTGGACAAGCACGTGGAGGTGGCCTTGAAGCTGCGTCCCGAGCTCAACGAAGCCCGCCTGCAGATCCAGCGGGGGGATCTCAACGTCGTCTCGACCAGGAATGGCCTTTTGCCGCAATTGGATTTCTTCGTCACGCTCGGAAAGACGGGTTACGCAAAGAGCTTCGGCCAGTCGTTCCCGGCGCTCAACGGCGACGAATATGACGTGGTGGCGGGCGTGCGGGGAAGCTATGCCCTGGGCAATCGGGCGGCGAATTCGAACTTGCAACAGTCGCTGCTGTCGCGCGATCAGCTGATCGACACGATGAACAATCTGATTCAGACGGTGCAGGTGGACGTTCGCACGCAGTACATTGAGGTGGAGCGGACGCGGCAGCAGATCGACGCCACGCGTGCCACGCGTAGCGCTCAGGAAGAGGCCGTGCGCGTCGAAGTGGGCAAATTTCAGCAGGGACGGAGCACGTCGCTGCTGGTGGCTCAGGCGCAGCGCGACCTGCTGACGGCGCAGCTGTCGGAAGTGCAGGCGGTGACGCAGCATCTCAAGGCGCTGGTGGCCCTTTATCGGCTCGAGGGTTCGCTGCTTTATCGCCGCGGGCTCGAAGCTCCCGGCGGACAGACGGTGCAGGGCCCTGCCTGGCTGCATTGAGGAGCACGCGTTGATGGACGGCGTGGGACACGCGAGGAATGTCGTTTCGACGCTGCCGCGAGTGCCGTTAAGATACGCCCGATGGATCGGGAACCTTTTAACCCCATGAAGAGTGCGGCGATGCGCCAGGCCGCGGCACGCAAAGCCGGCGTCCGAGCGACGGGGATCAACCCCGATGCGCCGCCGCTGTCGGCATTTGACGAGCGGGCACTCATTGAGGTGGCGGCGGGCGAGGGCCCGGCGGCGACGGCGTCGCAGGGGTCGGTGAGTCGGCCACTGACCGTGCGGCAGGTCAACGCGCTGGTCAATCAGGCGATCACCGGCAGCTTCCCCGAGGCCCTGTTCATTCAGGGGGAGCTCTCGAACTTCCGTACCTATGATCGCGGCCACGCATTTTTTACGCTCAAGGAGGCGGGGGCGGAGCTGCCTTGCGTGCTGTGGAAGGATGCCTTGGCGCGGCCGAAGTTCCGGCCGAAGGATGGCATGGCGGTGATCGCGCGGGGGACGGTGAAGCTCTACGAGCCGCAGGGCAAGCTGCAGCTGTACGTGGAGGCGTTGATTCCGCAGGGGGCCGGGGCCTTGGAAATGGCGTTTCGGCAGTTGTGCGACAAGCTGCGTGGCGAGGGGCTGTTTGAGGCGGGTCGGAAGCGGCCGATGCCCCGAGTGCCGCAGCGGGTGGTGATCATCACCAGCCGCACCGGCGATGTGCTGCATGATGTGCTGACGACGGCCTACCGGCGCTTCCCGGGGCTGCACACCATGATTTATGGCGTGCGGGTGCAGGGCGATGCGGCGGCGGGGGAGATCGCGCAGGCGATCGAGGCCGTCAACCGCCATGCCCGGCGGCTGGCGGTGGATCTGATTCTGCTGGTGCGCGGCGGTGGGTCACTGGAGGACCTGTGGGCGTCCAACGAAGAGGTGGTGGCGCGGGCGATCTGTGCATCCCGCATCGTGATCGCCACGGGCATAGGCCATGAGCCCGACACCACGATTGCCGATCTGGTGGGCGATCTTCGCGG
>CALCHA010000134.1 GCA_937901265.1 uncultured Phycisphaerales bacterium | reverse complement strand
GATCGCCGCGCAAAGGTAATCCCCCAACTTCCAAAGGCCAATCACCAGGGCAACCAATTTCCCCACCGTGCTCGCCATCGTCACAGCCACCGGGTCCGACGGCTTCGTCGGACTGGTTGACGAGACGGTGCGCGCTACCCCCGAAATCGGCATGGGCGCCGCGCGCACCATCAAAGGCCAGTCCTACAAAACGCTCGTGCGCACCGCCCTGCCCTCCGTCGGCTTCCGCAACGCCAACGAAGGCGGCGCTTCGGTCAAATCCACCTACGAAAACCGAGTGGTGGACACCTACATCCTCAACCCCCGCATTCAGGTCGATAAGGCCGTCGCGGACAAGTACGAGGACGGGGCCGAAGCCTACATCGCCCTTGAAGGCACCGGCATCATGCAGGCATCGCTCCAGATGCTGGCCAAGACCTTTTACTACGGCACTCGCTACACCTACACCGGCGACTCCAACTATGACACCTTGCTCGCCAAGGCCAAGGGCTTCCCCGGCTTGCTGGATTTTGTGGACTCCTCGCTCGTCTACGACCGCACCGCCAGCGTGGTCGGCACCTCGACCTTCCGCACCAGCGTATGGGGCGTGAAGTTTGGCCCCCAGGCCGTGCAGTGGGTGTTTGGCGAGAACGGCATGATGGCCCTCCAGCCCACCCGCGTCGGCGACATCCTCGACACCAACAACAAGCCGCTCACGGGCTACATCAGCGAGCTGGAAGCCTACCCCGGCCGCCAGATGGTGCAGAAGTACTCCGTCGGCCGCATCAAAAACATCACCAACGAATCCGGCCACGGCCTCACCGATGCGATTCTGGGCACGTGGCTCGCTCAGTTCCCCGCGGCCTTCACGCCCGACATGATCTTCGGCAACCGCCAGGCCGTCGAAAGCCTCCGCGCTTCCCGTACCGCCACCAACGTCACCGGTGCACCGGCGCCGACGCCCACCGATTTTGAAGGCATCCCCATCGTCACCACGGACATGCTCTCTTCGGTCGAAGGCGCCGACATCGCCTAAAAGCCGCCGGCGTTCGGCGACTTTCCAACCAGTTACCACCCGGGCGGGACGGCCACACGCCTCCCGCCCTTCAAGAAAAAGGTTCTCCCATGAAATTCGGCTTGCAGGACGCCCAGCTCAATACGGCCCTTGTGCTCCCCAACGGCGCAGCGACCACGACCAGCGCGGGCATTGACCTCCAGAATGGCACCCATGGCGATTTTGTCGCCCCCGTGCAGTTCACCCTCACTGTCCCGGCGTGCACCACCTCCATCCTCCCCGACGCCGGCACGATCACCTACGACATCTACACGAGCCCCAACGCAGACCTGTCCAGCTCCACCAAGATCATCGCCGGCTTGATCGTGCAGACCGGTGCGTCCAGCGCGGGCGCAGCGGGCGCGTCGGCGGACTTCCGCGTCCCCACCGGCGTCGGCCGATACCTCTTCTATAAGGCCGTGAAGTCCGGCACTGGCAATGCCAGCACCCTCAGCGCCACTTTGAACCCGGCGGTTTAACGCTTGCCCACCTGCCCCCGGGGGTCAGACCAGCGCGCCGGTCTGGCCCCCTCCTCTAAACGGGAACCCGAGTGAACGAATTCGCCGACATCATCAGCGGGATGGCCGACACCGTAAGCGCCCTTCATGGCGTCGCGGCGACGTACACCCCCGCCGATGGCTCTGGCGTCATCAACCTCGAATCCATCAGCCCGACCCAGCCACTCAGCGCCGTGGCCATCACGGAATCGCTCGCCGCCGTCGAATACAAGGCCCGCGATTTTCTGGTGAAAACGTGCGACCTCAGCCGCCGCGGCGTCATCATCACGCCCGCCCAGGGGGACAAGATCGCCGAGATTGACCCCGACAGCGGCCGCACCATCGCCACCTACACCGTGATGCAGCCGGTGGAGGCCGATGCCCCGTGGCGTTGGCTCGACCGCACGCGCCGCGTCCGCCGCATCCACACCAAGGAAACGGTGGTGGCGGCATGAGCGCTTCGGTCACCGTCAACATCGCCGACGAAGTCGTCGCACTCCTCAACAGCGCCAGCGGCGGGACTTTCACCCCGACGTTTACAGCCACACGCCGCTATGCGCCCTATCTCACCCTCGCCAGCCTCGCCACCCTCGCGGTGTCGGTGGTGCCCACGTCGAAGGACCAGACGTTCAGCAGCCGCGAGCACATCGACGCCGACCACGACATCAAAATCTACGTGCAGAAGCTCCTCGCCAAAGCCCAGGACCCCGCAGAGATCGATCCGTTGACGCTCTTTGCCGAGACCATCGGCGACTACCTCGCCAGTGACGACGGCAGTGGCACCAGCCGCCGACTTCTCGCCACCAGCAATGCCTCGCTCACGAAGCTGTCGGGGCCCGTGCTCTTTGTGAAGGAGCTGCTGGAGCAGCAGG
The DNA here is from genome assembly GCA_937901265.1 of uncultured Phycisphaerales bacterium. GTDB lineage: Bacteria > Planctomycetota > Phycisphaerae > WQYP01 > WQYP01 > CALCHA01. The sequence continues at coordinate 439 of CALCHA010000134.1, read as the reverse complement.
AATTCAGCGCCGTCATCACCGCGACCTACACCACGCAGAGGACGTTCCGATGATTAACGCCAAAATGAAAAGCATGTTCTTTGACCGCGAAGGCGTGATGGACAAGGTGGACGCGGGGACGCGCAAGTGGATGAGCCGGTTCGGCTCTTTCGTCCGCACCCGCTCTCGTCAGTCCATCCGCAAACGCAAAGCCAGCGCCCCCCCAGGCTCGCCGCCCTCTTCGCACACAGGGAAACTCAAAAGCTCCATCTACTTCGGATACGACCAGGACCTCCGCACCGTCACCATCGGCCCCATCGTCGCCGAGGGCACCACGGGCGAAGGCGCGGACCTGTTGGAAAACGGCGGCACCACCACCATCATCCGCCGGGGCAAGCGCGTTCGCGCCAAGTGCCGCGGCAACCCGATGTAGCCCATCGCCAGCGTCAGGAACGCAGCG
>CALCHA010000133.1 GCA_937901265.1 uncultured Phycisphaerales bacterium | reverse complement strand
GCACGGACATCGCGTTTCTGGGGGGCATCATCCATTACATTCTGAAGAACGATCTATGGTTCAACGAATACGTGCGGACGTTCACCAACGCGTCAACAATCGTGGCGGAGGGCTTTGAGGACACGGAGGATCTGGGCGGGATTTTCAGCGGATACCAGGAGGAGAAGCGGGAGTACGAGGGGGGCAAAGGGCATTGGGCGTACGAGGATTCGACGGCGTCGAAGAAGCCGGTGGAGGGTGCGCAGCAGCCGCCGCCGCAGGGGCCGGGCGGGATTGGCGGCGGCGTGGCGCGGTCCGCCGAGAGCGCGAACGGTGGCGGGATTCACGGGGCAGCGCTGATGGGGGGCGCGAGCCACCATGCGAGCCAGCGCTCGGCGACGACGGATGCTCCCGGGGGAGAGATTCCGAAGGATGAGACCCTGCAGCATCCGCGGTGCGTGATGCAGCTTTTGCGGCGGCATTTTGCGCGCTACACGCCGGAGGCGGTGGCGGATATCTGCGGCTGCACGCCGGGACAGCTCGAGGAAGTCGCACGGCTGCTGGCCGCGAACTCGGGGCGCGAACGCACCGGCAGCATCGTCTATGCGGTCGGCTGGACGCAGCACTCGACGGGCGTGCAGATCATCCGGGCGGCGGGCATCATCCAGCTGCTCCTGGGCAACATGGGGCGGCCGGGTGGCGGCATCATGGCGATGCGCGGGCACTGCTCGATCCAGGGCTCGACGGATATTCCCACGTTGTACGATCTGCTGCCCGGATATCTGACGCAGCCGTCTGCGGAGAAATCGCACGAGACGCTGGATGGGTATGTGAAATTCGAAGGACTGCCCACCGGGTATTGGGCCAACTACAAAAAGTTCATGGTATCGCTGCTCAAGGCGTGGTATGGCGACGCGGCGACGAAGCAGAATGACTTCCGCTTCGACTGGCTGCCCAAGCTCGATGGCGATTATTCGCAGCTTCCGTTTTTCACGCGAATGAAGGAGGGGAAGGTGGAGGGCTACCTGATCTTCGGGCAGAACCCGGCGCAGGGCGGGCCCAACGCGGGGCTGCACCGGGCGGGGCTGCGCAAGCTCAAGTGGCTGGTGGTGGCGGACTGGTTTGAGACGGAGACGGCGACATTCTGGAAAAACGATCCCAAGGGGCCACCGGCGGAGGAAATTGAGACCGAGGTGTTCATGATTCCGGCGGCGGGGATCGCGGAGAAGGAGGGGAGCTTCACCAACACGCAGCGGCTGATCCAGTGGCACGACAAGGCGATCGATCCGCCGGAGGAGTGCCGCAGCGATTTGTGGTTTGTGTACAACCTGGGGAAGCGGCTGAAGCGGTTGTACGCGCATTCGACGGATGCGAAAGATGAGGCGATCCGGGCGCTGACGTGGGATTACGATTTTGACGCGGAACCGCGGCTACCGGACGGGAGCGTGTCGCGAATTGCCGGGGAGCCCGATGCGAAGAAGGTGCTCAAGGAGGTCAATGGCTACGACCTGACGCAGAAGGACCCGGCCACGGGCAAGGCGAAACTGTTGAGCGGGTTTTCAGAGTGCAAGGAGGATGGCACGACGAGCTGCGGCTGCTGGATTTATTCGGGCGTGTTTCCGGAGCATGACCGCAACCGGGCGCGCGAGCGAATCACCTCGGCGGACAATTACACGCATCCGAACTGGGCCTATGCCTGGCCGCACAATCGGCGGATCATGTACAACCGGGCGTCGGCGGATGCCGCGGGGCGACCCTGGTCGGAGCGGAAGAAGTATGTCTGGTGGGATGAGGGACGGAAGCAATGGGTGGGTGTGGACGTGCCGGATTTTGAGCCCGGCAAGGACCCCAGCTATCGGCCCAAAGAGGGAGCGGAGGGGATGGACGCCATCAGCGGAGCGGCACCGTTCATCATGAAGCCGGACGGGATGGGCTGGCTGTTTTCGCCGGCGGTGCGGGATGGCCCCTTCCCGACGCATTATGAGCCGGTGGAATCGCCCTTCGGCAACGAGCTGTATCCTCAACAGATCGACAATCCCACGGTGCGCTATTTCGAAGGGCCCGACAACCTGATCGACCACAGTCCCTCGCGCGAGTATCCGATTGTGGCCTGCACCTTCCGGCTGACGGAGCATTATCTTTCCGGGCCGATGTCGCGGTTCAACTCCTGGCTGAACGAACTGCAGCCCGAGATGTTTGCGGAGCTGTCGCCCGAGCTGGCGGCGGAGCGGGGCATCACCCATGGCGAGTGGATGGTGATCGCCAGCCCGCGCGGCGAGATCGAGGCGCGGGCGATGGTCACGCGGCGCCTGCGGCCGCTGGAGGTGCAGGGGCGGGTGGTGCACCAGATCGGGTTGCCGTTCCACTGGGGCTTTTCGGGCGAATCGGTGGGGAGC
>CALCHA010000132.1 GCA_937901265.1 uncultured Phycisphaerales bacterium | reverse complement strand
TGAGGTCGCGACCACCCCGGCGAAAAACATCGCCCCGACGAACCGACCTGCACGACGCATGAGATACCTCTCAAAAAATCAGCTTCTCCCCTTTATCGGCTTTTACTCCATTATTGGCCCCGTTAAAATGCGGCCAACCCGCTCTTCGAAAAATCTTCACAACCCGGTCACCCCGTCCTCGTCCCCAGGAGTACCGCCATGCCCCGCCCCACCGCCATGTCAACCTGTCGCATCTTGACGGCCGCAATTGCCGCCGCAGTGGCGTTCAGTGTAACCCTTCCCCTGCGGGCGGCCGATCCGGCTCCTGCAGGCAAGGCGCACACATTCACCATCGGGGACACGGACTTCCTGCTGGATGGCGCCCGCTTCCAGATTCGCTGCGGCGAAATCCATTCTGCGCGCGTCCCGCCGGAATACTGGCGGCAGCGGCTGAAGATGGCCAAGGCCATGGGCCTCAACACGGTCTGCGCGTACCTGTTCTGGAATCGGCAGGAGCCCCAGCCGGGCAAATTCGACTGGTCCGGCGAGAACGACGTGCCGGAATTCTGCCGCATTGCCCAGGAAGAGGGGCTGTACGTCATCCTGCGGCCAGGCCCCTACGCCTGCGCCGAATGGGAGATGGGGGGCTTCCCGTGGTGGCTGCTGAAAAACCCGAACATCGCCCTGCGCACGAACGATCCGGATTACATGAAACACGCGACCTCCTACCTGAAGGAAGTCGGAAGGGTGTTTCGGCCGCTGCTCGTGACGCATGGCGGACCCATCCTCATGGTGCAGGTGGAAAATGAATATGGCTCGTACGGCAAAGACGCTTCGTACATGGGCAACCTGCGACAGGCGATGATCGACGGGGGCATTGATGTTCCGCTGTTCGCCTGCAATCCCACGAATGCCCTGAAGAACGGCTCGCGCGACGATCTCTTCAATGTGGTCAATTTTGGTGCCGATCCGGCCGGTGCGTTCAGGGCGCTCCGCGCGGTGCAGCCCAAGGGACCGCTGATGAATGGGGAGTTTTACCCCGGGTGGTTCGATACTTGGGGCAACGCGCACCGGACGGGAACGGTGCAATCGCTGACGCGCGATCTCGACTATATGCTTTCGCATGATGGATCATTTTCCCTGTACATGGCGCACGGCGGGACGACGTTCGGGTTGTGGAGCGGAGCGGACCACCCCTTTAAGCCCGACGCCAGTTCCTATGACTATGACGCCCCGATTTCCGAGGCGGGCCATGCCACGCCGAAGTTTTATGCGGTGCGGGAGCTGATGCGGAAATACCTGCTGCCCGGCGAGAGCATTCCCGACGTGCCGCCCGACAATCCAGTGAAGGCTTACCCGCAGTTTTCGCTCACCTCATTTGCGCCGATCCTGGGCAACCTGCCCACCGCCATCGCGGCGGACAAGCCCCAGACCTTCGAGGAAATTGACCTGGCCCACGGGATGATGCTTTACCGCATCACCCTGCCGGCCGGCCCGGTTGCGGCGCTGCAGCCGGACGAGGTGCATGATTTCGGCTTCGTTTATCTGGACGGCAAGCCGTCGGGCGTGTTCGATCGCCGTTCACGCAATTTTCGAGTCCTGCTGCCGGCGCGCGAGAAGCCGACGCAGCTGGACATCCTGGTGGAAGCCGTTGGTCGCGTGAACTTCTCCGTGGGCGTGCATGACCGAAAAGGGCTGCATGAGCCGGTGCGGCTAATTCCCGAGACCGGCGAGCCGACGACGCTCACGGGCTGGCAGGAGTACCCGCTGCCGCTGGATTACGCCCCGGGCACCGCCTACCTGGCCAGCCTGAAATTCACGGACAGCGCAGCCCCCGCGGGAACGCCGGGCTTTTATCGTGGCGCGATCCACGTCGACAGTCCCAACGACACCTACCTCGACGTGCGCAACTGGTCGAAGGGTGTGGCCTGGGTGAATGGACATTGCCTCGGGCGGTTCTGGGACATCGGTCCGACGCAAACCATGTACGTGCCCGGTCCCTGGCTTAAGGCGGGCGACAACGAGGTGCTGATTCTCGACCTGCTGGGGCCCACATCGCCCGTTTCCGCAGGCCTGGACACGCCGATCCTGAATGAGCTGCATCGGGAAAAAGATTTTGGCAAGCGTGCGCGCGACGGGGCGAAGCTGGACCTTTCGACAATGACCAGCGTGGCCAGCGGCGAATTTTCAGCCGGCGGCGACCCCAAGGAGGCACGCCTCGACAAGCCGGTGACGACCCGCCAAATCGCGCTCCAGGCGCTCACGTCGCAGGATGGCCGTGGGGGCGCTGGCGCGGCGGAAATCGACCTGCTCGACGAAGCAGGCAAGCCCATCTCCCACGGCACATGGAGCATCGCTTATGTCGATTCCGAAGATGTCGGCCGAGTGGATGGCTCGGCTGACAACGCCATCGACGGGCAGACCATCAATGCGTGGCACACCTCCGGCAACGCACGGCTTCCTCACACGCTGCTGATCGATCTGGGCAAGCCCACGACGGTGTCCGCTCTGCGTTACCTGCCGCCGCAGGGCAATGACCAGACGACCGGGCGGATCAAGGAGTACAAAATCTACGTCGCCAAATAATAAAAATCAGAGCCGCGACCGTCAGGGAGCGACACGTTACGAATGCGTGCACACATGTCGCCCCCTCACGGTCGCGGCTGTAACGAACAGCCGGGTTACGCTCAACGCCCCGTCCCCGCATTGCGCACCGGGTACAACACCACATCAAAGGGCCCCGTATCCGGCGCGTTGAGCACCGGCTCCGCCGCCCGGTTCGCGGCCACCCCGCCGAACCGGGCCGGCCCTGTCGACACCGCCGCCGAGCTCGTAAAGATATTGTCATTCCCCGGCCCGATGTCCGGCCGCCGCACAAACTCCGCATGGCCATCGGCAAACAGAATATCGGTGCGGTAATTGTGGCGATTTGA
>CALCHA010000131.1 GCA_937901265.1 uncultured Phycisphaerales bacterium | reverse complement strand
CCGCCTTCCCCTGACGAGCCTTATTTGTGCTTCGCCTTTCGCCATCGATCGCTTACACTTTTCCTATTGACCTGCCCGCACCACTCCCTGCCGCCGGAGGCCCCATGCCCCGCCGCCCTGGTTATCTCCGCTGCTGCCTGCTCGCCTGCCTGGCGCCCTGCCTCCTGCTGATGGGCACGCCCCTCCATGCCGAAACCCACCTCGTCACCTTCGCCGGCGGCCCCAATCCCCAATCCGATCAGAACTCCCTCGAGCAGAACGTCCTCTACTTCCGCCGGACGCTCGACGTGCTCCACCTCGCGGGGCTCAAGCACGAGGAATTCTTCGCCGATGCCGGCCGGTCACCCCACGCCGTGGAGATCCACGTCCACCACACCGCCGCAGCGACCCTCACCGACGATATCGCAGCCGTGCTCAACCCCGACACGGAGCGCGACGTGCGCTTCCGCGCCGCCAACATTCCCGCCCTTGCCGGACCCTCCACCTTTGAGGCGCTGGCCCACTGGTTCGACACCACCGGAAAGAGCCTGCCGCCGCACGCCCGATTGATCTTCTATTTCACCGGCCACGGCGGAACCATCGATATGCCGATGTCGAACATGAACCCCGGCGGCCGGGGCGGCCGCGGCGCGCGGCGACCCCTCGCCCCCGTCGCCGACCCGCGCAACACCACCATGCTCCTCTGGAACTCCCCCGACCTCACCGTCACCGATTTTGAAAAGCAGCTCGACAAGCTTGATCCGACCATCGACGTCACGCTCCTCATGGTCCAATGCCACTCCGGGGGTTTCGCCAATGTCCTCTATAAGGACGCCGACCCGAAAAGCGGGCTGGTAAGGCAACTCCGCTGCGGCTTCTTCGCCTCCACCGCCGACCGCCCCGCCGCCGGTTGCACCCCCGACATCGACCGCGATGATTACGAAGAATTCTCCACCGGCTTCTTCGCCGCCCTCTCGGGCGTCACGCGCGACGGCAAAAAAATCCCCAAGCCCGATTACGACCACGACGGCCAGACCTCCCTCGCCGACGCCTTCACGTATGTGGTCCTCACCTCCAACACCATCGACACGCCGATCACCACGAGCGACCAGTTCCTCCGCGATACCGCATCGATTCCCAACATCACGCGCAACGGTCTCCTGGGCAAGGATGCCACCTACGCCGATCTGCTGGCCGCCGCCAACCCCTTCCAGCGCGCGATTCTCGCAGGTCTTTCGCAGACGCTGAATCTGTCGGGCGACAACCGCTCCGCCAATGCCCGCTCCCAGATCGCCTTGATCGATCGCGACCGCGGGAATCTCGATCGGCAGCATGCCCAGATCGAGCGCCAGTTCGACCAGTCGCGGGAAAATTTGCGCATTCCCCTGACTCTCACCTGGCCGGAGCTGGGCATTCCGCTGCATCCCGCTACCGAAACAATTTTGATGAGCGAAACGTCGCAACTGCACAAATATCTGGAGGGGCTGCGGGCGTGGCCAACCTACCAGCAGGCGTCGCAACAGCTGGCCGACCTTGAGGCTCAGGACACGGTGCTGGAGAAGCAGAACATCAAGTTCCTGCGCTTCCTTTACACCGCGGATTCAGTGGCGCTGGCGCACAACCTGCAGACGGCCGGGGATGCGAAGATGCAAGCCATCTACGCAGACCTCCTGCTGCGCGAAAATCGGCCGCTGGCGGAAAAATAGCCAGCCGCACAGGCCCTTCACCCATCCTTCATCACAGGAACTTCCTTCATGAATCCCTTCTCCCTGCAAAACGAAATCGCCCTCATCACCGGCGCCTCCTCCGGCCTCGGCCTCGCCACCGCCCACGCCCTCGCACAGGCCGGCGCCACCGTCCTCCTCACCGCTCGCCGCGAAAACCTGCTCAACGACGCCGTCGCCGCCATCACCGCCGCCGGCGGCAAAGCCCACGCCCTCGTCCACGACGCCGCCGACCTCCCCTCCATCCCCGACCTTCTCCCCCGCGCCATCAAAGCCGCCGGCACCGCCCCCACCATTCTCATCAACAACGCCGGCATCAACATGAAGAAACCCGCCCTCGACACCTCCGATGAGGACTTCGCCCGCATCCACCTCACCAACACCGCCGCCGCCTTCGCCCTCTCCCGCACCTTCGCTAAACCCATGGTCGAGCAAAAACGCGGCTCCATCCTCTTCATCGCCTCCATGGCCTCCCTCTTCGGCATCCCCGGCGTCGTCGCCTACTCCTCCTCCAAATCCGCCACCCTCGGCCTCGTCCGCACCCTCGCCGTCGAACTCTCCCCCCACAACGTCCGCGTCAACGCCATCGCCCCCGGATGGATCGAAACCGCCATGTCCAAAACCGCCTTCGCCAACGACCCCGCCCGCGCCGAAAAAATCCTCTCCCGCACCCCCATGCACCGCCTCGGCACCCCCACCGACATCGCCCTCGCCGCCGTCTACCTCTCCTCCCCCGCCGCCAACTTCATCACCGGCACCTGCCTCCCCATCGACGGCGGCATCTCCATCGGATTCTAACAAGTGGCCAGTTGTCAGTGGCCAGTTGCCAGTGCCTCGCCACAATACGAGAATCACCCCACTTATATCTTTTACTCTTTTACTCCTTTAAGCTTTTACGCTTCCATCCTCGCGAGCATCCCATGAAAATAAAAAAAATCACCCCGACCACCCTCACCCTCCCCCTCCAAGCACCCCTGCGCCATGCCAACGGGTGCCACTGGGGACGCTTCGTCCGCACCGTCATCGAGGTGGAAACCGACGATGGTCACATCGGCCTGGGTGAAATGGGCGGGGGCGGCGAGGCCGCGGCAGCCGCGTTCAAGGGGCTCGAACGCTACCTCCTCGGCCACGATCCCGTCCAGCTCGAAGAACTCCGCTTCAAAATCGCCAACCCCACCGCCTCCCTCTACAACAACCGCACCCAGCTCC
>CALCHA010000130.1 GCA_937901265.1 uncultured Phycisphaerales bacterium | reverse complement strand
GCCGCCGCCGTCGGCATCGATACTTTCTGCGGAACCACGGGTCTGCCCGGCGTTGCAGCGACTTTGGCCCCCGCCGGTGGGGGGGCCACCCTCTCCCCGCTTTTGCCCCCGCCCTTTCCCATGTCCGCCAGCACGTCCCCCGCGCTCTGATAGCGCTCCCGCACTCCCTTGGCCATGAGTTTGCCGATCACCGCTCCCAGCGTCCCCGGGAAGCCCGACACCACCTCCTCCACCTCCCCCGGCATCGTCCCCATCGACGCATGCCACATCATCCACTTGCTCGGCTGCGGCTCCCGGGAGGTGTTGCCCTCATACACCCCGGGAAACTGCCCCCGCGCCGCCCGCCGCCCCAGCGCCATCTCATAGGCCATGTGCCCGAGCGCATACAAATCCGTCCAGGGCCCGATCTTCCCGAACTCGCTCGACAGCAGCTCCGGCGCCGCATACCGCACCGTCGCGAGCCCGCGCGTCCGGTTGGCCGCCACCACGCTCGCCAGCGAAAAATCCGTCACTTTGTAATTCCCCAACACATCCACCAGCACATTGCCCGGCTTCAGGTCCTGGTGAATCAGCGCCGGCTGCAGGCCATGCATCATTTCCAGCCCGCGCAGCACCTGCTCCATCATCCGCCGCACTTCCCCGGGATCGCCCGGCCCCTCGCCGATCCGATCCTCCATCGTCTCCGGCGCATGCTCCATGGCCAGCCACGGATACCCCTCCGTCAGGCCCATCCCATAAATCGTCACCACATGCGGATGCACCGCCAGCTGCGCCAGCACCCCCACCTCGTTAAAAAATCGCTCCCGCGCCACCTTCCCCGCCTCCCCCTCGGGAATCGTCGGCAACACCTTCATCGCCACCGCCCGCTTGTGCCCCCCCGGCAACCCCTCCTCCGCCCGATAAACCGTCCCCGCGCCTCCATCCGCGATCACTTCCCGCAAGGTAAACCGATCCAGCTGCTTCACAAAGACCTCTCCAAAATTCCCCTCATCCCGTACCTTTCCGTCGTCTCCGCGTCTTAAGGATAATTCCTCACGGATTCGTCGCTCGACTTCGTGTCCTTCGTCTCTTCACTCCTTCGTGCTGAATCCGCCACCTGCATCACCTTGCGCCTCGCGCTTCCATCGTCACAAATTCTACCAGCCCCGCCCCCATTCCCTCATCATTGAGCGTCGCCTTCCCCTGCATCAATCGGTCCAGCGCCCGTTGATCATTCGGTCCAACCGGCGGCAACGTTCCCGCTCCTCCCGCCAGGAGCACCTGCAGCCGCACCCACTCTTTCCCTGCGCCCGCCTTGTCGCCGGCCTGCTCCAGCCGCCACGCCGAGCGCAGCAGTCCGGCCGTCCCCGCGGGTACCTGCCCCGTGCCCTCGACCCCGTCCACCCACGCCAGCAGCTTGCCATACGCCAGCCCATAATCCGCCGCACCCGTCCCGCCGAAGGGGTCGACCAGCACCGCCGCACGCCGCGCCGCCCTCCTCAACACCACGACGACCAGCAGCAGCCTGGTCCGGCCATTCCCCCTCGCCGCCGCCCCCTCGACCGTCATCGACTCGACGCGCACGACCGTATCCGCGCTCAGCCGCACCCGGTCCCGGGCCCGCAGTTTGACCCGGCCCGAGATGCGCTCTTCATTGACGAAGGTCCCATTGGCCGAGAGATTCTCCACAAAGAACGCCCCCTCTCCGCGCACGATCAGGGCATGTTCATAAGAAACCCCCGCCCCGGAAAACCGCACCGCGCTGCGCGCACCCTTCCCCAGCACCGTCTCGGGCCCACTGCACCGCAGCTCCTCCCCGGCATCCGCCCCCGAAATCACCTTGAGCACACACTCCACGCAAATCCTTTCAAAACCCACACGCCCCAAACTCAATTCTCAGCCGTCGTCGCCCCTCGTCGTCCTTCGTGTCCTTCAAAACGTCGTGCCTTCGTGCGGAGTCCGTCAATCCGCAAGCGTCCCCGTCACAAGATATCGCACCACAAACGGGGCAAACAACAACAACACCGCCGAGAGCAGCACCAGCGTCGAGGGCAGCATCACATACACCCCCGCCGCTCCCGCCGCCGCCTGCGCCCGCAGCACCCGCTCCGCGTTCAACCGATCCGCCAGTCCCTCCAGTGTATCGGCCAGAGGCCAGCCGAGTTCCTCGCTCTGCACCAGCGCATCCACCAGCGCGGTCATATCCGGTATCTTCAGCCGCGCCGACATCTTTTTAAACGCCTCCGCCCGCGGGCTTCCCACATCGATTTCCGCCAGCACCTGCCCGAACTCCGCCCCGACGGGATGCTGCGGCGGCCCGGAATAATCCTCCACGACGCGCGCCAACGCAATCCGCAAACTCGTCCCGGACCGCAGCATCAGCACCATTAAATCCAGCGCATAGGGCAGCGCCCGCATGATCTCCGCCTCGCGCGATTCCCCCTGCCCCTTCAAGTGCGCCACCAGCGCCACGTACCCCAGGGGCAGTCCGGCCAGCCCGACCCAGACCCATCCAAATCCCAGAAACGCTCCCGCCACAAAGCCCATGATCCCCATGAAAAGCGCCCCCAGGAGCGCCCCCAGCGCGACCACTTCATCATCATCCAGCCCCCCAGGCATGCCCGCCCGCACATAGGGCTCATGCACATAGAGCCGCAGCGGATCCAGCCCCAGCTTCGAGACCACCCCGGCCACTCCGTTAACCAGCGGCAGAGTCACCGCAAACAGCAGGCTCGACGCCACCGCCTCCCGCCGCTTTTCCGCACGCCGCATCGACACCACCCCCGCCCCTGCCCGCACCGCCTGCTCCCGCCGCACCAGATTCCATGCCGCCACCCCCAGCAGCGCCACCGCCACCCCAAAAAATCCCGCCGCCGCCCCCTTGATAATGATCA
>CALCHA010000129.1 GCA_937901265.1 uncultured Phycisphaerales bacterium | reverse complement strand
GGCGATTCCTACAACGACGGTTTTAACGACGACTACGGCTTTCAGGTCATTCGCCTCGCTAATGGTCGCGCGGCGTTCACCGTGTACCCCGACAATCGACCCCTTTTCTACCCGGCGGTTCTGGTCACCATTCCGGCGATCGAACGGGCGGCGCTGGAGCTCGACCACTCCCGCCTTCTGGTCAACGTCGACGGCAAGCAGTTCGCCGACCCGCCCCGTTTTCCAGATGGCTCGTTCCTCCTGCAGTTGCCCTACATCCTGGACCGATCCGTTTCGATCGAAGCTGTGCTCATCAAGAAGTAGCGCCCGCTCCCTTCGCCATTTTCGGCGACAGCAGTGTCATTTTTTGCCCCTTGGCCCCAACTTTGCAAACCGCCAGGGGACAGACAGTCACGCACCCCGCGGGAGCCCCCCATGCCCAAAGAAATTTCCAACAGCATCTACTCGCTCTATGGCCGCTTCTACGATGCCGGGCAATTTCTCTTCAGGAAGCGGCTGCAGAAGGCGATCCTGTCCCTGCCCTTCAACCGCGACGACCGGGTGCTGGACGTGGGGGTGGGCACGGGGCTTTCGCTGAACTTCTACCCGGACGATGTGCATGTGACGGGAATCGATCTTTGCCCGGCAATGCTGGCCCAGGCGCGGCGGAAGATGGCGAACAAGAGTGCTCGTCGCCATGCCGCCAACGGCAGCACGCACCTCCTTCAGGCCGACGCGTTGAACCTGCCCTTCCCCGATGGCTCCTTCGACACCGTGTTTCTTTCGCACCTGATCAGCACGGTCCCCAACCCGCAGCGGTGCCTGGCGGAGGCCTTCCGCGTCGCCAAGGCGCACGCCCACCTGGTGATCGTGAACCACTTCCGATCGCCCTTGCCGGTGCTCTCGTGGATCGAGACGGCGATTGATCCGCTCTGCCGCAAGCTGGGCTGGCGGTCCGATCTGTCCCTGCAGGAGTTGCTGGCACCAGCGGGCGTGGAGAACCTGCACCTCGCGCCGCAAACGCCGGGCTTTCTGTTCCGTATCGTCTATCTGGAAAAATCGCACCAGACCCTGCGGCTCGCCCGCCTGCCCCAACCGCTGCCCGCGGAAAGCGAACCCACGCTCGACGCCGCCTGAGCGGGGGGCGACCGCAACCTCATTCCGCCGGATCATCCTCGGCAAACAGCGCTTCGACGAACTCGTCGGGCTCGAAGGGCGACAGGTCCTCGGGCTTCTCCCCCAGACCCACAAATTTCACCGGCAAATTCAACTGATGGCGGATCGCCACCACGATGCCCCCCTTCGCCGTCCCGTCGAGCTTCGCCAGAAAAATCCCCGTCACCTGCACGGCCTTGAGGAATTCCTCCGCCTGGCGAATGGCGTTCTGCCCGATTGTCGCATCCAGCACCAGCAACACCTCGTGCGGTGCCCCGGGAATCCGCTTGTCGATGACGCGGCGGATTTTGGTCAGCTCGCGCATCAGGTTGTCCTGCGTGTGCAGCCGGCCCGCGGTGTCCACGATGAGCACATCGATGTTGCGGTTCACCGCCGCATCGCAGGCGTCGTAGGCCACTGCTGCCGGATCGCTGCCCATCTGGTGCTTGACGATCTGCACGTCGATGCGCTCGGCCCAGACGGAGAGTTGCTGCACGGCCGCGGCGCGAAACGTGTCGCAGGCCGCCACCATGACCGATTTGTCGAGACTCTTGAGGTAAAACGCCAGCTTGGCGATGGAGGTGGTCTTTCCCGCGCCGTTGATACCCGAGACCAGGATGACCGTCGGCCCGGTCGCCGCGAACCTGAGCTCCCGCGCTTCGGGCGGCCAGTAGGCCTTCATTTCCGCCTTGAGGAAATCGAGCACTTCGTCCCCGGACGAAATGTTGCCCGCTTTCCACGCGACATTGAGGTCTTCCATGATTTTCGCGGTGGCCTTCACGCCCAGGTCCGACGTGATCAGCCGCTGCTCGAGTTCATTGAGCAGTTCCTGATCCAGCTTCCGGCCACGCAAAAGCGAACGCAGGCCCCCCACGAAGACGTTGCGCGTCTTGGCGAGCCCCGACTTCAGTTTGTCGACACTGGCCTGCACCGCCCCGGCGGTTTTCGAAAATGCTTTTTTGATGAACCCAAACGCCATGCCGGCAACTCCACGTCGCGAAGACGGGGAATTGTATACGCCCCACCGGGCCTGCGTAAGGGAAAGCGGTCAGTGCGCCGGGACGACGATCGCTCCGCGCCTTCCGGCCCACTGCACCGCCCGCAGGCGGTACCACTGGACATGCCGGGCGCCGGCGCGGTTCAGCGACTCGCCCGGAGGATGGTCCAGCGGCATCACAATGTGCACGGCAACCTCCGCCTCGAGGTTCACCGCCACGTCCCGCCGCGTAAGCGCCAGGATCGTCCGATGCTCCGTCGCCCATTCGCGCAACGCAAACCAGCTTGCCCCATCGCGGAAGAGCG
>CALCHA010000128.1 GCA_937901265.1 uncultured Phycisphaerales bacterium | reverse complement strand
GGCGCTGGTGGCGCTGCTGCCCAGTAAGCTCCCTACCCAGATCCAATCGCGAGGGGCCGCTCACCGCGGCCCCTCGCTCGTTTTGCGGGCCGCGGCTGGCCCGCTGCTGGCGGGAGGTTCCCGGCTCGTCCCTCCCCTCAGGCGCGCACTTCACCCCGCGTGTCCCCAACGACCGCTAGTGCTGCCTTAAACTCTTAGAGAATCCCCCGCCCGCTCACTCCACGTTCTGGACCTGCTCTTTGATGCGATCGATGGCGCTCTTGATGTTCACGGTCAATCGGGCAATCGCGGAATCATTGGCCTTCGAGGCGATGGTGTTTGCCTCGCGAAGCATTTCCTGCGCGATGAAGTCCAGCTTTCGACCCGCCTGATCTTCCCGCTCACAGACTGACACGAACTGCTCGAGGTGCCCCCCGAGCCGCGAGATTTCTTCGGAAATATCCGCACGGTCGGCGAAGAGCGCGACTTCCTTGAGAAGGTCCTGGTCGGAGAGCGACAGTTTGGCGTCCGCGACCATCTGGTTGACGCGCGTCTTGAGCTTTTCGTGATAGGCGCGCACCACCTGCGGCGCCAGCGACGTGATCGTTTCCACCGATTCGCGGATCACCTCGATGTGTTTCCGCAAGTCCGCCCAGAGGGTCGCCCCCTCCCGTTGGCGCATGTCGTTGAGTTTCTCGGTCGCCTTGCGCACCAGCGCGACGACCAGTGCCTCGTGGGTCGCCAGGTAATCACTCAATTCCCCCGCTTCCACGACGCCCGGCAATGCCAGCAGGCCCGCGAGATCCACGTGGCTGGGCCGCGAAATGTGGGCCGCCAGCTGCTCGATCTGATCGACATAGGTTTTGAGGACGGCCGTGTTGATGGTGACCGAGGCGGTGGCAATTTCATCCTTGACGGAGACGGCCAGCACCAGCGACCCGCGCCCCACCCCATCGCGGAGGACCCGATCGATTTCCGGCTCGAGGTTGGCAAGCCGATCGGGAAGCTTGATGACCGCCTTGAAGAAGCGGTTGTTGACCGAGCGGACTTCCACGCTGCAGGAGATTCCGTGGTCGTCGGCCACGGCGGATCCGAAACCGGTCATGCTCTTGATCATTTGCCGGACTCCGGGCCGGTGGCCGGGGCTGCCCCGCCGGCCGCGGCCGGGGTGCCTGGCGCCTGCACATCGAGTGCCGCCGGCGCTGTCGCGGGGGCACCGACGCCGATCGTCTCCTTGTGGCCCTGGAAGGCGTAGTTCAGGCCCACGGACAGGAGGAGGAAGATGACGAAGAGCACGACGGTGACGGTGGTGAACACGTCGCCGATCTTGGTGCCGAAGGCCGAATTGCCGCCGCCGCCGCTGCCGAAGGCCCCCGCGAGGCCCCCGCCGCGACCGCGCTGCATGAGGATCACCAGCACCAGCAGTGCCGACACAAGGATAAAGACGATCGTCAAAAATGTAATCATAGGGTTCCGGGCTCAGGGTCTTTCTTTACACGCCATGGCTCGTCGCCATCACGCTTTGCTTTTCCCCGCCGCTGCAACGATCCCCGCAAACTCCTCGGCCTTCAGGGCCGCCCCGCCCACGAGTGCCCCATCGACATCGGGCTGGCTCATGAGTTCGGCGGCATTCGAGGCCTTGACGCTGCCCCCGTATTGAATTCGCATCCCCTCAGCCGCCGCCTGGCTCAGGATCCCCGCCAGCTCCTTGCGGATAAAGGCATGGACTTCCTGCGCCTGTTCCTTGGTCGCATTGAGTCCGGTCCCGATGGCCCACACGGGTTCATAGGCAACGACCAGCTGCGACGCCTTCGCCGCGTCGACGCCCTTGAGGCCTTCGACGAGCTGCGTGCGGCAGACGTCAAAGGTCTTTTCCGCCTTACGCTGTTCGAGCGTTTCGCCCACGCACAAAATCGCGGTCAGACCGGCATTGAGAACGCAGTGCAGCTTTTTGTTGAGCAGGGCATCGTTCTCTCCGAGGACATGCCGCCGTTCGGAGTGGCCCACGAGCACGTATTTGACGTGCAGATCAGCCAGCATGGCGGTGGAAATCTCGCCAGTGAAAGCCCCGCTCTTTTCAAAGTAGACGTCTTGCGCCCCCACGCCCAGCGGCGCCTTGTTCACCGCGCCGACGACCGCGTCGATGTATACGAAAGGCGGGATGATCCCGACTTCGACGCCGGCATTTTCTCGAGCAATGGCCGCCACCGCGGTGGCCAGCGCCACCGCTTCCGCGCGGTTCAAATTCATCTTCCAATTACCGGCGACAAAGGGCTTGCGCATGGGCTCTAAACGCTCCGTTCAACAAGGGGATACAACGGGGGATTCAACGGGGGCATGCGTCCGGGCCAATAACCCGGAGACAGATCCGCCATTATGACGGTAGGGGGGGCAAAAGGAAAGGGTGGCAGACCGCTGTTGGATGCCAGGATGCCACCCTGCAGCGTGTCAACGCTTGCGGCTGCGATGGAAACGGCCGCAGCCGGGTGTGGTCCCGCGTGAGACCGCCCCGTTAGAACACATTGTGTCCCATTGCCGCGCCAGCCGACTGCCGCGAGGTGCTGTCGGCAGCGCCGGAAAAGCTCCGTCGCAGGACACCGGCGATCGCAATCAGGTCCTTCATCAACGAAGCAAACACGTCCGGCAACAGTGCCTGCGGGCCGTCACACATGGCCTTGGCGGGGTTGTCGTGGCACTCCACCATGACCCCGTCCGCACCTGCCGCGATCGCCGCCCGGGCCAACGAGGGAACATACTGCCGATCGCCCGCCGCGTGGCTCGGGTCGACGATGATGGGCAGGTGGCTCAACTGCTTGACGACGGGCACTGCGGACAAATCCAGGGTGTAGCGGAGGGACTGCTCGAAGGTTTTGATCCCGCGCTCGCACAGAATCACCTGGCGGTTCCCCTGGCTCAACACATACTCCGCGGACATGAGCCACTCGCTGATCGACCCGGCGAGGCCGCGCTTGAGGACCACGGGCTTGCGCGTGCGGCCGATTTCGAAGAGCAGATTGAAGTTCTGCATATTGCGTGCGCCGATCTGAAAAATATCCGTGTATTTTTCAATGATCTGCACGTGCCGCGTGTCCATCACTTCGGTGATGACCGGCATGTTGTTCTCCCGGCCCGCATCGCGCAGCCACTTGAGCGCATCCTCGCCATGGCCTTGAAAACTGTAGGGGCTTGTCCGCGGCTTGTACGCCCCGCCGCGGAGGACGGTGGCTCCTGCCTGCTTCACCTCGCGGGCCAGCTGAAACACCATGGCTTCATCTTCGGCGGCGCAGGGGCCGGCGATCGCCACGCAATGGGGGCCGCCGACTTTCACCACCCCGCCCTGCGGACAGGCGATCTCGATCACCGTGTCCTCCTTGTGAAACTCGCGGCTGGCGAGTTTGTAAGGCTTCATGATGGGCACGACCTGCTCGACACCATTGATGCTCTTGAGGTGCTCGGGATCCACTTTCACCTCTTCGCCGACGACGCCGATGACCGTGCGAAATTGTCCGCGCGAGAGGTGCGCCTGCAGCCCCAGGCTCTCGATCTGCGAAACAATGTCCTTGACCAGGGATTCCGTGGCTTCCGGCTTCAAAATGACGATCATGCAACACCGAGCGTAAGGGTAATCAGCAAAACCAAATGGCGAATGGGCCATTATGCCGCAAGCGGCCAGCCGATTCCATCATTTCGCGCCCGTTTTCGCCTTCAGCGTCAGTTCCAGTTCCTTGAGCGCTATATACTGCGAAACCACCATGATTCCAGCATCCATCGTCCGCTGGGCCTCTTCGCGCTCCCGAATGGTGGCCTGCAGGAGTGCCTGTACCGCCGCCGCGGAAGCATCTTTCAAGCCCGTTGCCACCAGCTCTTGCGATTCTTTCGCCTTTCCTCTTGCCGCGTAACACAGGGCCAGAGAAATCGCGCTGTAGCCGGTCAAGGGGTCCATCTTGTGGGCTTCTTCCAGATGGGCCGAGCCTTCATCAAAGCGCCGCAGGGATTGCTCGCAGAGCCCCAGACGGATCAGCCGCCCGCTCGACCACTCCTCGGGCGGACGCTCCTTCATCAGCTCCACCGCTGCGGCCGAGTCGGACAGCTCACGGTACTTTCGCCCGCCCACCTCATGCACGTGCGCCCGGTCCGTAAAGTAGCCCGGCTCCGTCGGCGCAAGGAAGATCGCCCGGTCAAAATCCGCCTGCGCGTCGGCCCACTTTTTCAACTCCACCTCCGCCTGCCCGCGGCCATCAAACGCATCGGCGTAGCCCGGGTCCTCCTCCACCGCCAGCGTGTACGCAGCGATCGCCCCCGCAAAGTCCTTCTTGCGGAACAGGGCCTCCGCCTTTTCTTTCAGTCTCTCTGCGTTTGCATCCGTTTTTGGCTCCGCCACGGCCAGCGGAGGCAGCGTCGCATTCAAATTCTCGTACCGCGACCCCTTCAACCTTTCCGCCAGGGCCGGCTTGTTCCGCACGGCCGCCCGCAGGTCCGCCTGTGCCAGGCGATATTGCTGGAGGTTGTCGCGGCAAAGGGCACGCATGAACAGGGCGTCGGGGTCATCGGGCGTGACGGCGATCGCCACGCGCAAGTCCCCAAGCGCTTCCTTGAACGCCTTCGTTTGCACATAACCGGTGGCTTGCAGTTTCAACGCTTCCGCATGCTCGGAGTCCAGCTCCAGCACGTGGCCGGTGCTCTCGATGACGGCCTGCCAATCCCCCTTGATTCCCTGGATCTTTCCGGTGAAGAGCCACGCCTCGGTCGCCATCGCGGCCGGCGTGAGCAGCGCGCCTCCATCAGCCGGCGGCAGCGCGCTGAAGTCCGCCTCGATCGCCTGGGCATACTGCGCCGCCACATGGTCGATGTTCGGTTCCGGCAAGGCCCGTTCCGCGCGCGCCGCCCAGAAGTGCACCGCTCCGACCTTGGGCAGCGCCTCCGCGGCCGCCTGCAGATCCGCGACCGCGCCGTGGGCCCGCTTCACGACGTCGGAGGCCAGCCCGATCACGCCTTCGTCGTCCGTATCATC
>CALCHA010000127.1 GCA_937901265.1 uncultured Phycisphaerales bacterium | reverse complement strand
GCAGAACCCCAACCGCGCCGCCGCCCGGTCCGGCCGTTCGCTGGAAGACATCAACATCGTCTTCGACCGCAACAAGAGCGCCTTCTACGCCCTCTACAACCGCGCGCTGCGGGAAAATCCTTCGCTGCGCGGCAAGGTCGTGCTGAGCATCACCATCGCGCCCAGCGGCGCGGTGACCGATTGCCACATCGTTGCCAGCGAACTGCACAACAGCGAACTGGAAAGCAAGATCGTGGCGCGCGTGATGCTGCTGAATTTCGGCGCGAACAACACGCTTGCCGTGCAGGTGGACAACACGCACCAACCGAACTCGCGGTGGTATCCCGGCTCGGGCATTTATCGGCACACCTTCCTCATCGTCACCGACGGCCTGCATATCCCCCAGTGGGGAACGTATGTGACGGCCCCCACGGTTTCCCCTGAAAGCGCGACGATCAACGTCGAGGTGAAGCTGAACAACCAGCGGAGCGCCGCCGCCGCGTACGAACTCGTTTCCACGCTGCTCGATAAAGAAGGCAAAGAAGTTGCGACGGTCACGACGTCGGGGCAGATTGCCGCGGGCAATGAGACAAAGACCAACGAGAAAATGACCCTGGCCAACCCGAATCTCTGGTCGCCGGATCATCCCACCATGTACACGGTCCGCACGATCGTAAGAAGCGGCGGGGCCACGGTGGACCAATACGACACGCCCATCGGCATCCGCAAGTTGGAATACGATGTGAACAAAGGGCTCCTGATCAATGGCGAGCACGTGAAACTTAATGGCGTGTGTTTGCACTTTGATGGTGGCCCGGTGGGCGTCGCCGTCCCGGACGGCGTGTGGATTCGCCGACTCAAACTGCTTAAGGAGATGGGCTGCAACTCGATTCGCTGGAGCCACGCGCCGGCCGATCCCGCCGTTCTGGATCTGTGCGATCAACTGGGAATCACGGTGATGGGGGAGGCGTTCGATCAGTGGCGTGAGGGGAAAAACCGCAGCGATTACAGCCTCTACTTTGACGAATGGTGGAAAAAGGACGTGACCGATTTTGTCGATCGCGACCGCAACCACCCTTGTGTAGTCATCTGGAGCGCGGGCAATGAAATCCATAATGAGCAAACCGAGCCGGACGGGTGGAAGACCCTGAAGGGCATCGTGGACATCTTTCATCAGGAGGATCCCCTGGCGACCGGTGGCCGCCCGGTGACTTCCGCCTGTGACAACATGCATGCCGAGCCACGGTCCACCACGCTCGACTTCGTCAATCAATTGGATATCGCCGGCTACAACTATGTCGATCGTTGGGCGGAGTATAGCTACCTCTATTACGCGCCGGATCGCGCCCTGTATCCCACCCGAAAATTCATTGGCACGGAAGATGGTGCAATGGGCGGCTCACGTGGCGCCTACGGCGACCCGTTTGCGGTCTTGAATGTGCCTTCCACGCAAGCCGCGACCACGCGCGAAGCGGGGCCGGCCGGCAGTCGCGGCCGGGGCGGGGCACGCGGCGGTGGGTTCGGCTTCGGCCGCGGCTCGGGAGCGCCCAGCCTCAACGTCGAAAATCTCTGGAAAGCCGTCAAAGCCAATGACTACGTCATCGGCGACTACATGTGGACGGGCATCGATTACCTCGGCGAAGGCGTTCCGGGCTCCTCCTCCGGCGTCATCGACCGCTGCGGCTTCCCGAAAGACGGCTATTACTTCTACCAGAGCCAGTGGACCACCAAACCCATGGTCCACATTTTCCCATCATGGACCTGGCCGGGCCACGAGGGCCAGACGCTGACAGTGTATGCCTACTCGAACTGCGATTCCGTGCAGCTCTTCATCAACGACCGACCCTATGCCAACAGGGTCGTGCGGAAGTACCCCGTGTCCGGGCGCACGGCCACTCCCGGCGGGCGCGGCGGCGGCTTTGGCGGCGGCGGCGGTGCGGCCACCGACGACCTCCATTTGAGCTGGGACGTTCACTACGAACCCGGAACGCTGAAAGCCGTCGGCATGTCGGGCGGCCAGGTGGTCGCCACGGACATCCTCTACACCACGGGTGAACCGGCCAGCCTCGACATGCAGGCCGACAAATCCACCGCCGACGCCGATGGCCGCGACGTCATCCACGTGGCCATCCGCCTGCTTGATGCCAAGGGACATCTGGTTACCAACAAGCCAGCCGCGGGCGACCCCATGGTGCATTTCACCGTTACGGGTCCGGGCACGATCATCGGCGTCGACAACGGCAGCAGCAGTATCGAAGAGGGTTACAAGACGGATCAGCGCAGCACCGCCAACGGGATGTGCCTGGCGATCGTGCAGACCACGCGCGCCGCTGGGCCGATCCACATCACCGCCCATGCCGATGGCTTCAAGGACGTGACGGCAGAAGTCGACTCGAAGTAATCCTGTTCGGTTCGCCATGCCTGCCGGCGAGTGATCCAGTCCCCTCGTGACGGTTCGCTTGTCCGGCCTCGGAGCGGCCGGCCGCAAACTTTTTCCATGCAACATCATGTCCCATTCTGATCAGCGCGCGCGTGCGCACCGGGCGTGGCGCGCGTTGGTGCTGGCGGTATACTCCGCCGCATGGATTATCCCGACGCCTGACGAAACGAGAGAAATGATGGCTGTAAAACTGCATCTGCAACCGCTGGAATTGCTCGACCTGGGGAAGTGTGAGACCGTCGGCGAGATCGTTGACGGCATGAGCCGGTGCGCCTTTGGAGCCCGGATGCTGGGCGAGGTCGCGGCGACGCTGACGGCGTGGTGCGGCGAGCGTGACAAGCCGGCGATCATTTTCGATGGCCTCGCAGACAGCCCGCTGGGGCGGATGTTGAGCAAGAAACTGGTTCGAGAGGGGAAGCTGTTTTCGGAGGTCATGACCCCGGAAGCCTATGCGAAGCTGCCCTCGCGCGGGCGGCAGGGGCGGGTGAAGCGGGCGGTGGTGGTGGGGGGCTACTCGGAGCGGCACGCCGAAGCTTTGTATGCGCGCGAGCCGCGGAGCACGATTTACATCAATCCCTACGACCTGTGCGCGCCGGGGCAGGTGAAAGATGGCTTCTATCCGGATGCAGTCTTCGCCGATCCCCATTTTATTGTGCCGATCCTCTCGCTGGTGCTCGATGAGCGGCTGAAGGGCGGGCGGCCTACGGTCGGGGATCTGCTCGAAGTTCTGGGGAACATGCCCGGCGTTGGTGTGCAGGTGCGCCAGGGGGCGGAAGTCTTGCGGCAGATGATGGTGAAAAAGGGCATCGTGCGGTTTTTGACGCTCTCTGGGGCGATGACCATTGCGCAGATGTCGCTGGTGTTCTGCGACATGATCGACCGCGGCATGGTGCACAGTATCACCAGCACCGGCGCCCTGATGGCCCACGGGCTGGTGCCGGGGCTGGGACTGAAGCATTTTAAATACAACCCCAAAGACAATGATGAGACCCTGGCGAAGGCGGGGCTGAACCGGGTGACCGATGTGCTGGAACCGGAGACGAATTTCAATCACATCGACGAGATCATGAGCGCGGCACTGGCGACGTTTTCCGGCCGCGAGACGATCAGCCCCAGTGTGCTGCATGCCGCATTGGGTAAATATCTGGAGCAGCATTATCCCGAGCATCGGGCGATTCTGCTCTCGGCATATCGCAAAAATGTCCCGGTGTTTGTGCCTGCGTTTACGGATTCGGAGCTCGGCAACGATGTCTACTGCACGAACAAGCTGCGCGAGCTGACGGGCAAGAAGCGGGTCGTGATGGACATGGAGAAGGACACGGCGAAGCTGCTGGAGCTGATGACCGGCGCGGCGTCGGCGGGGATCTGGACGTTCGGCGGGGGGGTGCCGCGGAACTGGACACAGAATGTCTCGCCGCTCATTGAGATTTACAACAACCGGATGAAGGGGGTGAAGGAGGGCGGAAAGAGGTTGCCGATGCGCAAGTATGGCTTCGGCGTGCGCTGCTGTCCCGATCGGCCACACTTTGGCCATTTGTCCGGCTGCACGTACCAGGAGGGGATGTCGTGGCGGAAGTTTCATTTCAACATGAAACAGGCGCAGATTCAGGCGGATGCCACGCAGGTCGAGCCCTTTCTGGTGAAGGACATCATGGATTTGCAGGATGCCGGGAAGCTTAAGTGACCGGCTGCGGGGAGGGGCTCGTGGCGAGGCGCTTGTCCAGGAACGTTGGGCCGTGAGAGATAAGGGTGAGCGGAACCGCGAGTTCAGCAGCCAGAAACGGGGCAAATTCTCGTGCGGGCGCATGGGCATAGCGGGGCTGTGCGTCCGTCAGGGCGGCGGTGAGGCGGGCCTGGTGAAAAAAATCGGGCCCGGCGGCGGGGCGAAGCGTCGTGTTGCTGTAGCTGCGGCAGACTTTCCACAGGGCGTTGGGGGGCAGGTGGTCGAGGCAGGTAAGCGCCAGTTGGTCGATGCCGCCGGCGATCTGCAGGGCGTAGCGGAGCAGCGGGAGGTCGGGCCACCCGCGGCGGAAGTGGCGCTGCCAGGGGTTGGTGCGGTTGTGCGGCTCGGGCAGACGTGCGGCGAGCGCGGGGTCCTCCGTGGGAAGCGGGCCGGGCCCGTGGCGGGGCATGTAGGGGCGGGTGACGCCGATCCGCGTGATGAGACCGCGATAATTATTCTCTGCCAGCAGTTGAAGTGCGTTGGCGAAGGTGGTGGTGCTCCAGGTGGTGTAGGGATGAAAACCGAACCACTCGTCGAGGAGAACGCCCTGCGCCCCTTCGAAAATGATGTTTCCCGGCTGATGGAGGAGCGCGTGTGCCGAGGGAACGAGCGTGCTCTTCGTGATGATCTCGAGAAACAGGTCCGCGAATTCATCCGCCGCGCGCGGGTCAGTGAGGAGGTCCATTTCGGGCGTGGCGAGGGCATTCCGCGGAAGCAGCAACTCCTGCATCTGCTGGTGCTTGAGGCTTTGCAGCCGACGAAGTTTGCCACGCGTGAGGCCACGGTCCGGAAGATCGCCGGCGCGGAGAACGAGCGAATCGTCGGCCAGTTGGTCGGCCATGGTTTCACCGATCCCCATCCCGCAGCTTCCGTGCCGGCCGTTGCCGCGACCGAGTTCACGGAGGCGGTTGGCGGCGCGCTGGAAGGGAGAAACCACGAGCGCGCGGCGATCGATCGAAAGGCGCTGGAACGGATCCAGCACCCCGAGGGAACGCAGGTGGAGCGCTTCCTGTTGCAGCGCGAGCGGGTCCATGAGAAAAAAACGCGAGAGGTGCGTGCGCACCCCCGGGGCGAAGGTGCCGCTGCCAAATTGTGCGAACGTGTGGTGCCGCCCATCCGGCAGCAGCACGTTGTGAGCAGCCTGCGCACCGCCGTTGAAGCGCAAAACGGTGTGGGCGTGGTGGTGACGCGCAAGGAAGTCCACCACGGAACCCTTGCCCGCATCACCAAAGCCCAGATCCACAACGATAAAAGCGTTCATACGAAATCTCCTTGCGGGCGCATCGGCGCTGGCCGATGCGCCCGTGCCAAAACGAATTCAACCCAGCAGCCGGCGAATGAAGCCGAAGCCCCGTCCACCCGCGCCTGCTGGGCGCGGCCGGGCACGCGTCAAGGTGGCCAGGGCGGAGGCGACCGAGCGGGTGACAAGTTCGCTGACACCCACGTTCCGCAGGTCGTCCACGCCGGCGTGCAGGTCCACTTTGCCTTCGCAAAGGCCAATGGTCAGCGCGATCGCTTCGCACACGGCCGCCGGGTCATCGAGGTGCAGCACGTTCTGGCCAAGGAGGTCCTGCCACGCGCGTTGAATGTTCCGGTCGGCCGCGTTACTGGTGCCGGCGGGGAGGATGTGAAAGACTTCGTACGTGCGTTGCAGCGTCTGAAAAATGGCGGCGGTGGGGATGTCGCATCGCGGGGCGTCGCCGATGACCCGTTCAATCTCGCGGCGCTTCGCGGCGTCGTAGGGTTGCTCGTCGCCGATGATGAACAGGTAGCCCTTCTGTCCGCGCTTTTCGAAGCAGTCGAGAGCTGTATGGGCCGCCATGAAGTAGGCCGCGAGCTCGTAGGACTCGGTTTTCTGTCCGCCGCCGCCGCCTTCGAGATAAATCCGTCCAAGGTCCTCATCCATCTCGATGCCCGACTCAAACTGCCCGATTTGCAGTGGAGCGCGGTCGCAGGTGGCGTCGCCGATGGCACCAAAGAGAAGCTGCGGGTGGGCAATGTAGCCCTTCTGCAGGAGCAGGTTCATCAGGCTGG
>CALCHA010000126.1 GCA_937901265.1 uncultured Phycisphaerales bacterium | reverse complement strand
GAGAGCAGAAGCGTGCGAGGAAGTGATGGGGCTGAGGATAACGCGCGGGGGTGGAAAGTCAAGCGGGAATTCAAAGTTGCGGCTCGGGGGGTGTGCTGGTTCCCGGGGAAGTTTATGGCGAGGTTGGAGACGGCGGCGGGTTGCGGCTGGTTTTGAGGGAGGGGAGTGCTGGAGACGGGGTGAGTGTGCGGGAGGGAATGACGCGCTGGTGCCGGCGCGGGAGTTTTGACGGCGTCGGCGGGGTGTGGGAGAGTGGTCGGTCGCATGGCTCGATCCCGTTTGCCGAAGACTTTCCGAATGCCCGCCGGGGTGATGGTTTTCATCATCCTGCTGCTGCTGGGGACGCTGCTCTATTTCGTGCTCGTTCGGCGGCAGGGGGCGCTGTCGCCGGCCGCGGAGCCGCCGCCGATCGCCGCCACGGGTGCGGGCGAAGTTTCGGGGCCGCTGGTCACGGAAAACGGGATCGTGTTCGGCGGGTTGCCGCGAGCATCGGCGGGGTATCCGGTCACGGTGTTGCGGAACATCGCGTACATTTCGGGCTATTCGGATGCGCGGCGCGATCCGCTGTACGTGTGCTATCACGTGATCGCGACGGAGCATCCCTTCCGCCTGCCGCGGCCGACGGGGAACTTTGTGACGGACACGCGGACGCGGGCGCGGACGACGCACGATGATTTCACGGGCTCGGGCTTTGACCGGGGCCACATGGCGCCCAACGCGGCGATCGCCCACTGCTTTGGTGCCGACGCGCAGCACGAGACGTTTCTGCTGAGCAACATCTGCCCGCAGTCGCCGAATTTGAACGAGCGGGTGTGGGACAAGCTGGAGGCGCGGGAGGTGCCTTATGCGGACAAGAGCGGGGAGGTGTGGGTGACGGACGGCCCGATATTCGCGGACCTCAACGGCGGGGCGGCGCGGACGCTGCGTAGCGGCATCGCGGTGCCGGCGGCGTTTTACAAGATCCTGGTGGAGCGGACGGGGGGGCGGGTGCGGGTGTTTTCGGTGATCATGCCGCAGAGTGTGCGCGGGACGGAACTGCCGGGGCCCTTTCTCAGCAGCATCGCGGAGATCGAGAAGGAGACAGGGCTGACGTTCCTGCCGGAGGTGGCGGAGGGGGCCTCTCTGAAGGGCAAAGTGTGGCCGATGTGGTGAATCGCGGGCGGGGCGGGCAGGGGGTCAATCGACGGCGGCGGCGTGAGCGGTGGTGCGGGCGATGGGGAAGCGTGGATCGCCGCGCAGGGGCGCGAGTTCGGCCCGGTCCATCAGGAGAGCGGCGAACTTGGGATCGGTGAGGGTGAGGCGGGAGACATAGGAAAAGAAGCCATCGGCATCGCCGGCGGCGACGAGCGAGAGCGCCAGGTTGATGCGTGCATTGCGGAGGCCGGGGTCGAGCTCCAGCGCTCGCCGATAGGCTTCAGCGGCGGTGGTGCTGCGGCCTGCAGCGCGGAGGGCATCGCCATAAGCGTTCCAGGTGGCGGCATCGGGATGGCCGGCGATCTGCTTTTCGAGGGCGTGGAGGTCGCTGGTGGGCTTTTCCGCCGCCAGACGCCCGGTCGCGCCCAGCGCCGCGAGCCCGAGGGCAAGGGTGAGCAGAAGAGCGGCGGCGGCGGGTTTTCGTGCATGCTGGGTCATGGTTTCACCGTTGTAGTGTAGGGGTAACGCGGACAGCGTGAAAAGGTTGCGGCAGATGTGCATGAAAGCAGGGTCGTGCCGCAACTTGCGTGACGAAGCCGCGTGGGTGGAAACGTGGGAGATCGGGAAGTCGTCCCTGTGTGTAAGAGTGGACCGTGATCATGAACAGTGCAGTCCCTGAGACGCCGGCGTTGAGCCAACGGGCGGCAACCGGCAAACCCGGAGCGCCGGCAGTCGTCGGCGTGGGCATTTGTCTGCTGCTGGCGGTGGCGCAGATCGCCGTCGCCGGGTATCAGATCGGCGTGGGCAACCAGGCGATCCAGATCGCTTTCGTGAAAGCGTGGGCGTCGCCGGGGCTCTTCGCCAACGACGAGATGGTCCGCCAGACCATGCCGCTGTATCCCAGCTTTTTCTTCCGCATGATCGCTCCGCTGGTGAGGGCGTTTGGCCTTGCGCCGGTGTATCTGGTGCTGCAGATTCTCACCAGCTTTGCAACGCTCGCCGCCGTGTATGCGCTGGGGCGGGCGATCTTTCGCAGCCACACCGCGGCGCTGGCGGGCGTGGTGCTGCTGGTGGCGGGGCATCATCAGGCACTGGCCGGTGACGGGCTTTATTCGACCGGTTTCACGCACACCTACATCGCGCTTCCGATCGCGGTGGCGGCGCTGGCCCTGGGGTATCGCCGCCGGCTGGTCGCTGGGTTTCTCCTGGCGGGGATACTGTTCAACATCCATGCGCTCACGGCGGCGTATGTGATGCTGATGCTGGGGGCGGCGCTGCTGGCGGATCTGGGGCGCGAGCGTCCGGCGATCTGGTTCCGCCGGGTCGCGCTCTGTGGCGGCGCGGCGATCGTGCCGGCGCTGCCCACGCTGGTGCAGATGGTGACGCAGCACCAGGTTTTCGATGCGGGCTGGGTCAACCTCATGCGGGTGCGATCGGCGGACCATTCGTTTCCGAGTTCGTGGTGGGTGGCGGGCGATCCGGAGGTGCCGCGGTTTGTGCTGTTTTTCGCGTTGTTCGTGCTTTCGTGGAGTTTCGCCCCGGTGCGCTGGAAGGGATTCAGCGTGCGCACGGCGCGGATGACGGTGCTGATGACGGCGGCGCTCGCCGCGTTTTTTGCGGCGGGGTACTACTTTACGGAAATCCATCCCTGGCCCTTGATGATCCGGCTGCAGCCGTTCCGGGCGTCGCGGCTGCTGCTGGTGCTGATGCTGGTGCATATCGCGCACGCGTGCGCCATGGGGGTGCGCGCGGGGGCGTGCGGCGCGGCGGCGAGCGCTCATGGCCCGGCAGTGACGCTGCGTCCGGCGGCGCGTGCGGCGGAGCTGATCGCGGGCATTTTTGTGTTCCTGACGCTGGCGATTCCCGCGCTCCTGCCGCTGCTTCCCTGGGCCGTCGCCGCCGCGGCTGTGGCGGCGCTGGTGAGCGGTCGGCTGTGGTGGGGGCAGGCGATCGTGGTCGCCTTTGCGTTGCTGGTGGCGTTTCTCGCCCACCTGCGGCTGGGGTTTCCGATTCCCGGACTGCCGGGGGCGGGAGCTGGCGACTGGCTGGGCGTGGATACAGGGCGCTGGGGCGCGGTGCTGGCGTGGGGGCCGCTGCTGATCGCGGCCGCTCTCGCGGTGGGGGCGACGGCGGTCAGATCGCGCAAAATTCAGTGGGGCATCGGCACGGCGGCGCTTGCCGCGGGGTTGCTGCTGAGCGTGGCGCTCTACGGGCGCGACATCGATCCCGCCCCGCGCACGCCGGATGCCGCCGCCCTCGCCGACATGGAAACCTGGGCCAACACCCACACCGCTCCCGACGCCCTGTTCCTCACGCCCAGCGGCATGGCCAACTTTCGCATCGGGGCGGAGCGGGCGATCGTCGGCGACTGGCGCGACGGCACGCAGCTCTATTTTTCCGCCGACTTCGGGCCCGAGTGGCTCGCGCGCGTCCGCGACCTGGAGCCGCACCTGCTGCTGGCCAAGGACAACGCCTCGCTGGTCGCCCGCGGCGACGCGCTGGGCACGCTGGACGACCGCGCGCTGGCGGCGCTGGCAAAAAAATATGATGCGGACTACATCCTGCTTCCGCGCGAGAGCCCCGCCCCGCGCTCCCTTGCCGTGGCTTATGAAGACCAGCGCTACGCCCTCTACAAGCCCGAAATCGCGCGCGTGGCCGACGCCCCGCCTCCGCCGGCGGACGTGAACAACCCGGTGCAGTGGGCGGCCATCGAAAAGTTCATGAACACCACGGTCGCGGGAAACATCGAAAAATACCGCAAGGCCGACATCACGCTGCAGATCGTCGATTCCGCGGGGCGTCCGGTGCAGGCGGCCCCGATCACGCTCGAACAGACGAACCACGCCTTTTCGTTCGGCGTGTCGCTGGGCTTTTTTGAACCCAACAACATCAGCCCCATCGGCGACCAGAAGCCCGCGCCGGTCACCCCCCGCGAACTTCAATTGGCCGCCAGCGCCTTCAATGCGTCGATGATCCCCTTCTCGGGAAAGTGGTGCTACGTCGAACCCACGCCCGGCGACATGCGCTGGAGCGACCTCGACAAATACGTTGATTTCGCCCAGCAGCACCACATGACGCTGGAATACCACTACCTCTCGGGCATTCTCCCGGTGTACATGCGCACCAATCCCACGCAGAAGGCCTTCAACGAGCACGCCCTGGCCGTCGTGGACCGCTATGTCGGCAAGGTCAAATACTGGCAGGTGGAGAACGAAGGGTACCTTCTCAAGCTCACGCCGGAAGTGTTCAGGCTGCTGCGCGCCAAGTACCCGGGCATCCAGCTGGGCATCTCCGATTGCGTGCGCCTCTGGGACGGCAATGGCCCCAGCGAACACCGCAACTGGGGCCAGTTCAAGGGTTTTGACGACCTCCTCTGGCTCAAGAGCCAGGGCATCACGCCCGATTACTTCGGCCTGCACGCCCACCACCCCGCCGGCCTCTGGGCCGACCCGCGCGAAGAGTACGAAGTCATCCAGAAATTCGTCGATCAGGGCGTCCGCGTGCACCTCACCGAGGAATACCTGCCCCCCAACGGCTACCCAATCACCGGCCCCGTCCGCCACGGCACATGGACGCCGGCGCTCCGCGCGGAATACTTCGCCCGCTACTTCACCGTCGCCTTCTCCAATCCCCATGTCGATATGGTCAACCTCTGGGGCCTGAACCCCTCGGGCTGGGGACCCTCCGGGGGCATGGAGGACAGCAAGGGCAACCCCGAGCCGGCCATCGAAGCGATCCGCAAGCTCCTCCACGAAACCTGGCACACGCACGTCGACACCCAGACCGGTCTCGATGGCCGCATCACCGCCCGCGCCTTTCATGGCACCTACGACGTCACTGTGAAACTCCCCGATGGCCGCACCGCCAGGGGCACCCTCACCGTCCCGGAAAAAACCGAGGCGTCGCTGCGGCTGACGCTCGACCCCTCCAGCGGCACGCTTTCCGCCGCCAAATGAGGCTACTTCGCCTCCTCGTCCAGCTCCAGGCGCAGATAGTCGTACGCCACCCCCGCCGTCGTTAACCCCGCCGGCACGGTGAGCTTGATCGTGTTGTCGCCCTTCTTCAGCATCGCGGCATCGAAGGGCACATCGCGCTCCTGCCAGTAGGAGCGGTCCGCATCGCGATGGATCATGCCCGTGTTGAGCAGGCCGGTGATCCGGCTGACATCCTGATCGTTCACCGCCACCGTGAGGCTCCGTGCCTCGGCACCGGCGAAGGCCAGCCGCAGCGTCGCCTTTCCGCGCACGGCCGCGGGCATGGCGAAGTGGATCGTCCAGGTGGTCTGCCGCCCCTGATAATCGGTCCCTCCCCCTTTCTGAAGCGTCTTGCCATCCCAGTGCGGCACCTCCATCAGGTACCAGTCTTTCGCGGGATCGGACGTTCCGATCGTGTAATTCACATCGTCGGGAAAGGCTGCCGCGTACTTGTTGTACATGCCCCAGGAGTAGGCATCCGTGCCGCCGCGGAACTCGCTGCAGGTGCGGTCGGGCTCCCCGATCTCCCAGAGTTGCCGCCCGTAGCGCACCGGCTTCCACGTGAGGCTCCCCAGTTCCAGGGGCTTTCCCGTCTCCACCGTCACGTCGGCCTGGGCAAACTCCCCCAGCACGTTGTCGGCGATCGCATGAAGCGTGTAGGTCCCGGGTCGCACGTCGGGGATGGAAAAGCTCCCGTCGGCATTGGCGCGCGCCCAGAATTGATAATATTTCGCGTCATCCTGCCACGTCACCACCCGCGGCGGCCCGCCGCGCGCGGCGCCGGCGGGATTTGCCGGCGGCGTGTAATCCGCGTGCGAAAGGCCCACCCGCAGGTGCGTCAGCCCGGGCCCCTTCGCCTGCGCATCGCTGAGCAGCAGCCGCCCGCTGACCGTCGAGCGCTGCGCCGCATGCGGATAGTCCACCCCCTCCACCCACCCGTAGGGCCACGCCCGGGTCTCCACCGGCCTCCGCGCAAGCGCATCTTTCCACAGCGCCTCCGGCGTCTCGCTCGCTGCTCCCCCATTGCAGTAAATCAAAAAGGGCCCCACCACCTTCGTCCATTCCTCCCCCTGCGGCACCACGATCGACGACCCGCCATAGTGGCTCCCCCGCCAGTAATTCAGCAGGCAGGGCGGCGCGGGGGCATCCTTGGCGTCCGGATTGAACGTGGCATCCCGGTGCGCGGACAGCTCAATTTTCGTCGGCCCGCCCGAAAGATACTCCGTCGTCGGGTTCACAAACCAGCAGCCCACGTGCTGGCCCGTGCTGCTCCAGCCCCACGCCAGCGTGTCGAACTGGTTGGCCGAATAATCATACTTGTGCTCCACCTCCCCCTTCTGGATGCCGGTGTTGAGCAGCCGCACCTCTTTCATGTTGAGCACCGTGCCGTAGTTCCAGTCGTGCGCGGAAAACATCTGGAAGTTGCGCTTGGCGTCGACGGTCATCCAGTCGAAGACGGCATCATTGAGCTTCACCAGAAACCGCGCCTCGCCGACGCTGGTGTAGGGATAGTCGGGCTTGTGTTCCCAGATGGTGTAGGTGTAAAGCCCGCTCAGGCCGCGCTCGAGGGTGTAGCGGATTTCAATGTCGGCGATCGCCGAGCCCCCCGGTCCCGCCCCCATCGGCTTGCCGTTGGAGAGCCCCTTGATCGACACCTCCGCGCGCTCCCCGCCGTTGGTCGCCGGATCGATCGTGACCCGGGCCGTCGTGTTGTCGCTGGCCGCGTTGTGCGACCAGTAGCTGCTCGGGCGCTGGATGCTGCCGGCGGTCATTTCGATCCCGCGATAGACCAGCGATCCGAGGTTCCCATTGCGCTTGAGCACCTTCGCGGTCACGATGCCATTGGTGAGAGTGAACACCTCGCCATCGTCGGTGACCGTGACGGCATCCGCGGCGCGCGCCGTCGAGGCCCACGCTGCGGCGAGGGAGAGGGCGAGGACAACAGCAGGGGTAAAGCGGCGCATGAACACCTCCTCATCAGCACCATCAACAAGCGGGAGCGGGAGCCACCCCCACGCCCCCGCCGGAGATGCACCCTTGGTTCAACGCCCCGCACCCCCGGAAATTTCGCCCAATGGAGGCAATCGCATTCTCCGTGGCATCGGCATCCTGCCAATGATCGGCCGCAGCCGATGCAATCGCGGCGCAATGGCCCGGTTCAAAATACCGCTGTGCCTGACACTTTTTCGACCGCCGACGCAAGGGGCCTTCAGCCCAACATCGTCAGGATGCCGATGCCACGCCGGAGAATGCGTTTGCCCTGCCGCCCGCCCCCGCCCCCGGCCCCCGCTACAGCGACTCCTCGGTCGTCGCTTCCTTCCGCCCGTCCGCAACCCCCTCCACCTGCTTGACCGTCAGATCCTTCACATCCTTCAGGCGAAACACCGCGACCCCCGGTTCGCGCTTCGTCCGCACATCCTCAAAGGTCGCCCCCTGCACGTCCTCCAGCACGATCGGCGGCCGCGCCTCCGCCTTCACATACGTCATCTGCACGTCGCTGACCTGCAGATTCTTCACGTGCCGAAAGTACAACCCATACGCCGGCACGACGCCGAACATGTTCGGATCGGGATAGCCCGCCTCATTCTCGGGAGGCTCGATCGCAACATCCGCTTTTCCGCCGCCGCCGAGGTATTCCAGCCGCAGGTGGCTCAGCGTGAGGTCTTCGATGGAATGGCCCGGAATGCCGGAGAAAAGCGACCCGTAGCGTGGATCGGCGAGCGTCGCGGTGACGTTGGAAATCACGATGTGCTTCACGGTCGCCACCGGCGTGCCCTCGGGCCCGCGGGCCCGGTTGCCCAGACGCACGAAGAGCGGCGCACTGGTGACATCGTTCATCGTCAGGTTGTTGACCGTGATGTTCTCGATCGGGCCGCCATCGACGCTTTCGATCGCCAGCCCGCGGCAATGCTCGAACGTGCAGTCGCTGATGGTGATATTCTTGAAGCCGCCGTTGGATTCCGTGCCGAACTTGATCCGCCCCGTCACGCCGCCGCGATCGGGGGCGGTGCGCTGGGTGGTCTGTTTCGTGCCGTCGAGGAGCGTGCCCTCATCGAAGCCCGAGACGTGGCAATTCTTGATGGTGATGTCGTCGCAGGGCCGGGCAACGCCCAGGGCGTAGGAGGATTTGAGCACCAGCGCATCATCGTTGGGCGAATTGAGGGTGCAGTTGGTTATTGTGACGTGCTGGCAGGCGTCGATGTCGAAGCCGTCGCGGTCGGTATCCACGGTCACGTGATCGAGCGTCAGATGGTCCACGCCCGTGGCCAGCAGCGCGAAATGGCCGCCGCGATACAAGGTGACATCGCGGATCGTCACGTCATCGCAATTCTTCAGGCCGAAAATCTTGTTGCCGGTGGGGTTGCGTTCGCTGGCGCTGCGCGACAGGCCCTGCCCGTCAATTCTCCCCGGGCCGCTGATGGTCACGTGCTTGAGGTTTTCGCCCCAGAGCAGCGAGTTGTGCCAGTGCGAATGGCCAAAGTCCTGGTAGGCATCAAACTCGTTGGGCTCGGCCGGGTCGTAACCGGCTGGGGCCGGGCCCGTCGCTGCTGGCTGAGATGCCGCCGCCTGGGCCTGCCCGCCGCCCGCTCGCCCGCGACCCTGGCCGCCTCCCTGGCCGCCGCCCGCTCCGCGACCCTGACCGCGACCCTGACCTCCGCCCGCTCCGCGCCCGCCTGCACGGGGTGCCGGCAACGTCGTCGGATCGCTGGCCCCGAAGTTGTCGCCGCTGTAAATCGCCCCGCCGCCCTGCCCGATCGCTCCGCGCGCAGCACCCGCGCCGCCCCCGCCACCATTCCCCCCGCCCGCGCCATTGCCTCCCCGCCCGCCGCCGCCATTCCCGCGCCCGCCCCCACCGAATCCGCCTCGCGCCCCAGGCCCCTCCCGCGGCGGTGTCGCCGCCAGCAGCACCGCCCCCTCCGCCAGGTGCAGTGACACATTGCTGCGCAGCCGCACGCTGAAGCTCGCGTAGGTCCCCGCGGGGAAAGTCACCGTCCCCCCGCCCGCCTTTTCCGCCGCATCCAACGCCGCCGCGATCGCCGCCGTGTCCAGCGTCTTGCCATCCCCGGTGGCACCATACGCCCGCACATCAAACGTCCGCGCCCCCGGCTGCGGGGCAATGGCTCCGGGGGCAGCCCCCCCCGCCCCCGCTGCCGGAACTGCCGCCGTCGCAACGCCCGCGGCCACCACCACAGCCGCGGCCATCAAAAATGCATACTTCATTGTGTCGGCCCACTTCTAAAACTTGCCGGAATCCGGTTCTTCGCAATCAAATGCTCTTTTAACGCCCGGATCGTCGCGGGGGAACCCTGAAAAATGTCATTCGGAAATTCGTAACACTTCAAAATGTTCCGCAGAATCTCCGGGGCCATCTGTTTGTTCAGCCAGAGCCCCGCCAGATACTGCAGCCGCAGGTTCATATCCTCGTTCAGTTCCGCCCCATTCGTCCAGGGCTTCACATGCTCCGCATCCGCCGCGAACGTCGAGAGCAGGTCCACCGCCACCAGCCCGTCACTCTTGCCAAAGCCCACCTCGGTGAGCGAATCCTTGACCTTCGGGTGGCTATCCAGATAGGCCTGCACCGCGTCCACGTTAATCGTGCAGGCATCGGTCGTGCCGAAGAGTACCGCGTCATAACCCTCGCCGCTGGTGATGTCGTTCGACCACAGCATCCCGTTGGGGAAGACCTTGAAGAAGGTCGCAATGATGGACTTGGCTGAATCCTCGTTGTTCTCGTAGAGCGGAATCCACAATGCCATGACCCCGCCCGGCTTCAGATGTTCCTTGCACATCTCGTAATATTCCACCGTGTTGAGCGCCGCGCAACCCTTGACCCAGGGATCGATCGGATCGGAGGTGATGATGTCGAACTTCTCCTTGGTCGTCCGCACGAAATGGCGCCCATCGTCCAGCACCACCGTGGTCCGCGGATCCGCCACCACGTTGTAATTCTCTTTGGCGAACAGCGGCGCCACCCGCGCCGGAACCATGGGTTCAATGTCGCAGATCGTGATGCTCTTGACGGTGTCGTAGGGCACGAACGACCCCGCCGTCACCCCCGCCCCGCACGCCACCACCAGCACATTCTCCGCCGGCGTGTTCGCCGGATTCGCATCATGCACCAGGGCGGTCAAATGCCCCAGCGACCGCTGCAGCCGCATGTCCGCGGCGTCGCTGGATGCCTGCACCTTTCCCGCGCCATGGAAATAGCGATACAGGTGCGGGTTGTTCGGATCGCTGGCGTCGGGCACGTAGGTCACCGCCACCGAGACGTTCATGCCCTCTCCCACAAACGTGCAGAAGCGGTCCGGCCGTTCCTTCGGGTTGTCGTAATAATTCGCCAGCAACAGCGGCAGCGCCGGGCCCCCGGCCGCCAGCCGCTTCATCGCCGACGCCAGTTGCTTATGGTGATCCTCCACCCACGCCGCCTGGCCCGGGGTCGCCCGGGCGCGGTCCGCCTCCGTCAGCTCCACATTCTCCCCCTCCAGCCGCAGCGTCAGGCCCAGATAGCGCTGCGCAAAGATCAAATGCATGTCATCATCATTCACCATCGGCGGCGCGGCTTCGTGCATCCACGTCGCCGAGTTCCGACCAAATGCTTCCGCGATCCAGGGCGTCACCGGAATGCTCACCATCGCCAGCACGCCCACCCCCGCACACACCAGGCCCCCCGCCAACGCCCCCGCCGCCGCCTTCGGCGTCTGGGCGCTGAACAGTGGCAACGTCGCGAGCAG
>CALCHA010000125.1 GCA_937901265.1 uncultured Phycisphaerales bacterium | reverse complement strand
CCGCGGGCGACGTGGAACGTGCCGTCGAGGCCATGCGCGAAGCAGGCGCCCAGGTGACGACCACGTCGCGGGTTCTCGCCGATGCGACATTATTTCGCGGCAATCTTTGACGCAATGCCAGCGAC
This sequence comes from uncultured Phycisphaerales bacterium, assembly GCA_937901265.1. GTDB lineage: Bacteria > Planctomycetota > Phycisphaerae > WQYP01 > WQYP01 > CALCHA01. The sequence continues at coordinate 21,377 of CALCHA010000125.1, read as the reverse complement.
AAACTTCCCTTGGAATCGCGCGATCGCCAATTCGTTTTCGCTGGGCATCCGCTCGCCCCTCGGGCCGGTGATCGTGGAAGCGCCGTAAGGGCTCCCGCCGCTCATTTCGGACATCGTGAGGAGTTCCTGGGCCGCGTAGGGGCAACCGGCGACCACCAATCCCTGATGGAAGAAGAAGGTGTGCATGCGAACGAGGGTGGTTTCCTGGCCACCATGCTGGGATGCGGTGGACGTGAAGGCGGAGCCAACCTTGCCGACGAGCGCGCCGGTCTGCCACAGCCCGCCGGTGGCATCGAGAAAGGCCTGCATGGAAGCCGTGTTGGAGCCGTAGCGCGTGCCGCTACCGAGGAAGATGGCGTCGGCATCAGCGAGTTTGTGGGGATCAGCGAGGGGAATATGCGCAAATGCCTTTTTGGCGTCGGTGGCACCCATTTTGGCGAGAACCTCGGGCGAGAGAATTTCCTGAACCTGAAAAAGTTCGACCGTGGCTTTCGGCACCTGCCGCGCCCCCTCGGCAATGGCTTCCGCAAGCTTCCAGACGTGCCCATAAACGCTGTGGAAAATAACATGTACGACCATCGGACGACTCCTGCGAAGAATGGTTGTTTTAACAGCTATTGGCCATCCTATCGACGGCCAGATGAGATGCAACGGGGGACAGGCATTTTGTTAAATCCTTTTCCGCGCGGCAGGCGTGTCATGTTCTGACCGCACTGCGCGGACAAGGAATCTTGAGATGGTCCAAACCGCCGAACTTCCTCGCCTCCCTCTTTCACGGCACGCCCCCGACGGCGCAGCCCGTCAAAAATGATGGCCTCACCACCGCCGGCATTGATGTGTTCGACTACGCCTCCGACCCCTCCTCCCAGTGGGCACGCATCTGGGTCACCCGTGATTCGCGCCTGCCGCTGCGCATGAACGTGTACATGCCGCAGGATGACGGCTTCCTGCTGGTCGAATTCGACTACAGCGACCCGCAGCCTGCTTCCTTTTTCGATCCCGATGCCTTTGAAGGAGCCGTCGGCACCCTCGATCGAGACGCCACCACGCGCCCCGGGCGCGTCTTTTCCCTCGGCGCCGCGCCCATCGACAATCTCCGGCCCAAAACCGCCGCCCAGATTCACACCGTGGAACCGACGCCGCGCCTCCCCAAAATTCTCTCCGCGGTCCGCATACCTACCGGCGAGATCCTGCTCACCACGACGACGCCCGCCAACTTCAACGCCGCGGGGGCGGACGATGGCTTTGAGTTCCATAGCGTCTCAGACAACCGGGGCACGCACTACGCCGCGGGGTGGTATTTCGAAGGCGTGCGCCGAAATGAAAACTCGCCGCGCACCACCTGGCTCATCCCCGCGACTCCGCCCGCGCCTGAGGCGGACACGATCACCCTCCATGTCATCAGCCACGCCGCCGACTCGCAAGACCTTGGCACGCTCATCGCCCCTATCACGCCGGGCCCCGCCCCCGCTGCGAGCGATTCCCCCGACGCCGACACACGTTTCCTCGAGCTTAACGACTACTGGAAAAACGGCTCGATTCCCGAGCGCACCGCCTTCCTCAACGCCGCCCTCGCCGCCCATCCTCACGATCCTGTCGTGGTCCGGGCCAAGATTGCCCTTCTTTTCGAGCTGGACCAGACCGAGGTTGGCTGGGCCCTTTACGAGCGGGAAATCGCCCCCCGCGCCATCGAGACCCTCCTCGACGGCTTCGACAACGGCACCCTCCTCGCCCAGTACATCCTTCACCTCGCCACCACCAACCGCCAACCCGAAGCCGACGAGCTCATCGGCAAAGCAAAATCCCTCCTGCACGATGTCGCCGCCGACAAGCGCGCCAGGCACCAGCGACTCGCCGAGCAACTTCTCCGCGCGGAGGACTGGAACCTTCTCGCCTCGGTCCTCGCCCTGCCGGAGCTGCGCGAGTGGACGATCTCCAGCGAAAAGCCGAAGCTCACGCGTGTCACCGTGGCCGAGGACGCCACGGTCATCGTGCAGCTTGCGCTCCCGCAAAATGTCCCACCCCAGATTCACCCCGACATGATCAGCAGTGCACCGGCCGATTTTCGTCTGTGGAACAACATTACCTCCGCCGATGTTTCCGCCGACAAGCAGCCGCTGTGGACCCAGGCTGGCCGGGCCTACGATCCAGCCACGCACACGCTCGCCCTCGCCTTCCGCGGCAGCGCCCCCACGCTCACGCTCACGCTGCAGCTCCCGCTGGTCCGCGACAACCAGTTTCCCTCCGGCGGCGCGAGCATTTTCTACCGCTGGGCGTTGCCCGTCACGCTTCCTGCGGCCTCCACCCCGAATGGCGCCGCATGGTGGGCCACCAACGTCCCCAACGATCCCACCAAAGCGTGGTTCTCTCCGCTGGCACTGCCATCCGCCTTCGACGCCAACGACATCGCCGCGCATGAGGCCCTTCGCGCCGGCCGCAACGCCGAAGCCGCCGCGCTCTTTGCCAATCTGCTGCACACGCTGGAAACCGCCGGTCCACCGCCGACCGATTCGCCCGAGGCTTTCGCCACCCGGCGCGACGAGTACAAGGTCGGGCGCATCCACGCACTGGCTGCCATGGGCGATCTCACGGCCGCCCGAACCGCGCTCGTTGACCTTCTCGCCACGCTGCCCGCCCCGCCCGACTTCCACAAGCGCGCGGAGGTGGAACGCTATCGCACGGCCGTCGCCGCCGCGGCCGACGTGGCAGAGGCGCTCATCAGCGACAGTCATGCCGGAGCAGCGAGCGCCCTGCTCGACAGCCTCGAAAAAGTCCGCCCCGATTTCAAGGACGTCCCCGACACCCTGATCCGAGAAAGCCGAGTCGTCAACGGGACGTGGTGGTACGTCAGCATAAACAGGGAGGTTTGGCGCCCGCTCGACCGCGTTCGCTTCATCCTGATGGATGCCTCGAAATAGTCCTCTTATGTGCCGCCCATCGCGGCGCTGACTGGATCAAATGCGGCGCGGATGACCGCCCGCTCCTCAGCCGTCAGCGCAAAGGCCAAGGCGCCGGCATTGTGCGACGCCTGCTCGGCATTCCTCGCCCCGACGAGCGCCGCGGTGATGCCCGGCTGGTGGATCGTCCAGTTGATCGCCACCTGGGCCAGGCTTGCCCCATGTTTTTCCGCGATCGGGCGGACTGTTTCCAGGGCCGAAAGCACTCGGTTGCGATTGTCCACCGTGAAGTACTTGTGTTTGGCCCGGTGATCGCCCTCGGGGAACACCCGCTCCGGGCCCACCGTGCCCGCCAGCAGGCCGCGCTCCAGCGGCGAATACACGATCACGCCCAGGTTGTGGTCTCGGCACCAAGGCAACAAATCCTTCTCGATTTTGCGCGTGATGAGTGAATAGGGGGGTTGCAGGCTTGCGACGGCACCGGCGTTCGTGGCCGCCTCAAGCCACATCACATCGTAATTCGACACGCCGATCGCGCGGATTTTCCCCTGTTGCCGCAGCTTCTCCATGGCGTGAATCGATTCCTGGACGGGCGTCGACACGTCCGGCCAATGAATTTGAAAGAGGTCGATCACGTCCGTCTTCAAGCGTTTCAGCGATTGCTCGCACTCATAGGCAATGGACTCGGGCCGCGAGTTTTTGCGCACCACCACCTGCTGCCCGTCGGGCGTTTTGTTGGGCCAGGGATCGGTCCCTTCCTCACTGTTCCAGCGCATGCCGCACTTGGTCGCCAGGACGACCTGGTCGCGTCGCCCCTCGATCGCCTTGGCGACGATCTCCTCGGAGGCCCCCATTCCATAAATCGCCGCCGTGTCGATTGTGTTCACTCCGGCATCGATCGAAGCGTGGATCGCGGCGATGGCATCCTGCACGTCCGTGCCGCCCCACATCCAGCCGCCGATCGCCCAGGCCCCGAAAATCACTGGCGAGACCATTACCCCCGAGGCACCCAGCCGCCTTCTTGCCGCAAGGCCTTTAACAGTCTCGTTTTCTGCCATGTGGTTCACTCCTTACGCTGCAGATAGTGTATCGATAAAGATCAATACGGTAGGACGGGGGGCACGGGTGGTCAACGCCATTTTTCCCGTCATCTCATCCCGCCTCTCTGCTCATCAAACGTATCATGCGTTGGTGCCACGAAATTGCGTTCCCGCATGTTTTGAAATCCCTTACAATCTGTCCAACACTTGTCTCACAAGGAGCGCCCCATGCCCGTAATGACCGGTCTCTCTGGCAACGAACTGTACTGCCTGCACCTCAAAAACTTCGCCCCCGGCGAACTGGTCATCGGCAATTCCGTCTATTCCATGGGCTTTGTGGGCTCTCTGGGTGCGGGCCTGCGGAACATGATGGGGGGCGAGGTCACGCAAGTGACGCAGATCATTCATGAGGGGCGCGCGCAATCCTTCGGGCGGCTGCAGTCTGAAGCCAGCAAGCATGGCGGGGTCGGCATCTCCGGGGTGACCTCGGAGCTTCGGCATTTCCACGGCAATATCGAGTTTCTGTCCGTCGGCTCCACGCTGCACAGCGATCCGCGCCCCCCGCAGGAAGCGCTCACCTTCTCCACCGCCCACGACGCCCAGGAACTCTACTGCATGCTGGATGCGGGCTACACGCCCAAACATTTTGTCTTCGGAAACGTTGCCTACTCGGTGGGCGTCACGGGGGGCATTCTCGGCGGGCTCAAGTCGATGGCGCGCGGCGAAGTGAAAGAATTCTCCGACATCTTCAACCGCACCCGTCACATCGCGCTCCAGCGCATTTCCGCCGACGCCCTCACCTACGGGGCCAACGCCGTCATCGGCATCGAGACCTCCGTGCTGCCGTTCCAGGGCGTGCATGAGATGATGATGACGGGCACCGCGTGCCACCACCCGCAGCTGCCCCCGCCCCACCCCACCAACGGGCCGATCACCTCGGACCTCACGGCGGTGGAAACCTGGAACCTCGCCGCGATGGGCTACGCCCCGCTCAAGCTGGTCATGGGAACGGCGGTCTATTCGCTCGGGATTGTCGGTGGCGTCTTCGCGGCGCTGAAGTCCTTTTCCCGCGGCGAGGTCAATGACCTGACCTCCATGGTCTACGATGCACGGGAGCATGCCATCGGTCTTATCCGCAGCGAGGCCAGCGCCATCGGTGCAGATGACGTTGTCGGCATCAAGACACACATCCACGATCTGGGCAACCTCCTGGAATTCATGGCGATCGGCACGGCGGTCAAGAAGCTGGCGAACCTGCAGCCGCAATCTGCGATGCTCCCGCCGCAGGCGATCATTCGCGACAAGGACACCTGGATCACCTCGAACAACAACCTTTTCGTCGGCGCGAAGAAAGATTAAGCCGCGGAAATGCGGCGTGCGCCGTTCGCCTCCCGTTCGCCCTGTCGCTAAAATCCACGGATGGTCTCCGCGCGCCCACCCCTTACGCTCTCCACCCCCGTGAATTACGCCAAAAGCGTCGGCGAAATCCGCGCTTTGCAGCTTGCCGCGCTGTCGATCAAAACCTGCAATGACCTGCTTGGCCATTTCCCGCGGGATTATCTGCACTATGCGGACGAGGCACCTGTCGCGCTCATTCGCGTCGGCGAAATGGCGACCATCCGCGGGACGCTCCTTCAGACTCGCCTTATTCGTACCCGCCCGCGCCGCTTTGAGGCCCTTCTCGAAGATCCCGCTTCCCGCACGCCGGACAATCGCGACGCACGTACCCGCTGCGTGCTCACCTGGTTCAATGCGTTCGGCATGGAAAACAAACTTCAGCCGGGCATGCTGATCCGTGTTGCCGGCAAAGTCACGGCCTACCGCGATCGGTTCCAAATGGTCAATCCGCAGTTCGAAGTTCTCGACGAAAGCGATCCAGAGCATGCCGCGTCCCGGTCTGCGCGGATCGAACCGATTTATCCGGCGAGTGTTGAGCTGACCACGCAAATCCTCGCCCGGATCATCGATAAAAACCTCGACGAGCTCCTGCCGCAGGTCGACGAGTGGTTTCCCGAAGCCCATCTTCACGAACGCAACTTGTTCACGCGGCGGGAAGCATTCGGGAAGATCCATCGTCCGGCCACGATGAAGGACGCGATTACGGCGAAGCGGACGCTGGCCTACCACGAGTTCTTTCTGCACCAGGCGGCCGTCGCGATCAAACGCTTTCACCAGCGGCACAGCAGTCCGGCGATTCCTCTTCGCGTCGATGACCGCGTCGATGCGCGCATCCGCGCCCTGTTGCCTTTTGACCTCACCGCCGCGCAGAATCGCGTCATTGATTCGATCCGCAAGGATCTCGCCAGCACCAAGCCGATGAACCGCCTCCTGCAAGGGGATGTCGGCAGCGGGAAGACTGTCGTCGCCCTGTACGCCATGCTCGCCGCCACGGCGACCAAAAGTGCAGATACCGGCCCGCAACATTCAGACTTCAAGGGCCATCAGGCGGCTCTGATGGCACCCACGGAAATCCTTGCGGAACAGCACTTCATCACACTCTCCAAACTTCTCGAAGGCAAGAAAGTTCAGCTCGCGCTGCTGACGGGATCGGTCACCGGACAGGATCGCCAGCGCATCCTCGGCCAACTGGCGGATGGCTCCATCCACCTGATCGTTGGCACCCACTCGCTGCTCTCGGAATCGGTCCAATTCAACTCTCTGGCGCTGGTGGTCATTGATGAACAACACAAGTTCGGCGTCGAACAACGCTCCTTCCTGCGCACCAAGCCGACCGCCTCGGGCATTGCTCCGCATACGCTGGTCATGACCGCGACGCCGATCCCGCGCACGCTGGCCATGACGGCGTTTGGAGACCTGGACGTCTCGGTGATTGACGAGCTCCCGCCCGGCCGCCAGCCCATCTTTACCAAGATGACCCCGACCTCCAACCGGCCCGATGTCTACAGCTGGCTGGCCAAAAAACTCCAGTCGGGCGACCAGTGCTACATCGTCGTCCCTGCCATCGACGAAGAAGCGCCGCTCCTCGACCCGAACACGGAAGCACCTCTCGCCGAAGAACCCTCCGGCCAATCCCCAGCGCCCACAGTGGAACGTCCGGCACCGCCTGCTCCCCCGCCCCTCATCAACGCCGTGGCCCTGCAGCGCGAGCTGCAGTCCGGCCCGCTCAAGAATTTCCGTGTCGGCCTCATCCACGGCCGGCTGTCGCGCGAAACCCGCCAGCACATTATGGAGCGCTTCCGCCAGCACCTCATCGATGCCCTCGTCGCGACCACCGTGATCGAAGTTGGGGTCGACGTGCCCAACGCCGCGATCATGATTGTCGAGCACGCCGACCGTTTTGGTCTCTCGCAGCTTCACCAGCTTCGCGGGCGGGTCGGTCGCGGCACGAAGCAATCCTTTTGCATCCTGCTGGCCGATCAGAAGACGGACGACGCCGTCACCCGCGTTCAGGCGATGGTGAAGCATGCCTCCGGCTTCAAGATTGCGGAGGAAGATTTGAAGCTGCGCGGCATGGGGCATTTGATCGGTACGGCGCAGTCGGGCCGGACGGATATCCGGTTTGCAGACCTGCTTTTCGATCCGATCCTCCTGCCGCTCTCGCGCCGCGACGCCTTCCAGCTCATCGCGGCGGACCCGCGCCTCCTCGACCCCGCGCACGCGCACCTCCGCAGCGTGATTCTGCAGCGCTTCGCCGACACGATCAGCCTCGCCGACGTGGGGTAAATGTGGTCCACTTTCCAGCCCGTGCCGGCCCCGGGGGTTAGGCTTGCTGTTCGCGACAGTATTCGAAAACGCTCAGCGCTTTTCTTGCCAGTCACGCTGCAACTTCCGCGTGCGAGACACCCACTTTCTGTGCTACAATGTCCTCGCCACAACGGAGCGCTTTATGACCATTGCCCAACAAATCCGGTCCCGTGTCGATAGTCTCGAGCCTCTCCAGCAGAAGGCCCTCCTTAAATTCCTTGAAACCTTCGATCATTCCGCCGGCCTAAAATCTGCCGCACCTCGCAAGTCGCGCCGCCGCAAGGCCGAAATCAGCGCTGCCGTCCGCGGCATCGCGGGCATGTGGAAGGATCGCACCGATCTTCCCAAGGACCCCGTTGAGGCCGTTAAGGTCATCCGCTCTCGAATGAAGTCCCGAGGCCGCAATGGCTGAAGCGATCATCGATACCACGATCCTCATCGATGCCGTAAACAATCACCTCAAAGCCGTTTCCTACGTGACGAAGCTTCTTCTCGCTGGCGAGGGCACAACGCACGGGCACGCCGCTGCCGAACTTGTGTCGGGCACTCGAGATGCCGCCGAACAACGCCGCCTCCTGCGATTTCTCAATCAGTTCCAACTTCTCCACGCCAATGAAGCCGACTCCGCCATCGCCCTGCTTTTTTTTGGCCCGCTTCCACCTCTCCCACAACCTCGGTTTCGCCGATTGCCTTATCGCAGCCACCGCCCTCCGCCTCAACCTTCCCGTCGCCACCCTCAACGTCCGTGACTTCCGCCTCTTCCCCGGCCTCAAAGTCATTCGTCCTTATTAAGCGGTGCCAACGTCCTTCCATCGTAATGCCCCGCCCCTCCCTCCCCCGGCTTGCCGCGCCGGGCGCGGCAAGCCCCTGCCATCCGTTTCGACGCCTGGAACCTCAGGAATAGAGCGGGGCATTGATGTTGTAGAACTCCGCTTCCAGCAGCTCCAGGGCCAGAGCGAAATTTAAAATAGCAATGTCGTTCTCCTCTGAAGGCGTCCCCGAGTAAGTCACCGGGGGCCCGCCATTCAAGCTCTTGATAAAGCCGCCAGCCACCAGCCCTACCTTCCGCGCGGAGAGCGACTGCTCGAAACTGTTATCGCTTGACAGATTCAGAATGTTGGCGGTCACCGGCGAGCCCTGGAAATAGTTCAAGAAGCCGGCGTGCCGCGCTTCGATCAGCGCGATCGACGCCGCCGCCGCCAGATAGTCCTGATTGAAAATATAGGGCGCCGCCCCCAGGTAGGCCGCAACCCCGGTGTTCTCCAGCCCCTGTGAAACGATTACGAAATTTTCGAAGGAGTCCTGCGCCAGGCCCACAAACGTCGGCCTTGTTCGCGCCCGCCGTCCCAATGCTTGCGCTAGAAACGTCACGTGAGCATTCTCGTGTTCCCGAATTTGCCGGAAGTAGTCCAAACTCGCACCGCGGTCATCGGCCCGCGCGGACTTGGTGAGAGAGCCCATGAGCAGCGTGGCAGATCCCGCCGCCAAGGCGATGCCCCCCGATCCCCTGAGAAAGCCGCGTCGCGACACGCTTGATGCCGGCGCTTCATTTTCCGACAGAGAATTCGCTACCTTGTCCTTGAGATCTCGCATGATGACAGCTCCTTCAATGGCGTGAACGGATGGTACGGCCGTCATCAGGCGGCCGATGCGAAGTGTGTGGCAGCCACCGACATCACTCCGCCTATGTGTTTGTACGCCTTTTCCAAAGCGGTCGGATCAGGAAATATTCCGGCGGCATATTTCCCTTGAAGGACGATGCCGGCGAGCCTCTCCTCGACTGAAGTGCGTGGCCGATCAGGGCGCATAAAAAAACACCCGCAGCCGTCGCTGCGGGCGTTTCTCAAATGCACCTCACCGTTTCAATCCGTTTGGAGCATGATCGTGTCGTACATCAGTCCACGCCACCGCCCACCCGTCTTGGTCATGTTCAGCCGCACGGTGTTTTTCCCTTGCTTGAGCAAGGTGCCCGGAAACGTGATCGTTCGCAAATCATATTTTCCCGAGCGATTCGCCGATCGATACGTCGACGAGTCATTCCCCGGTGCCAGCGGCTGTCCCACGGGCTGGCCATTCACTTCCGCCTGCACGCTTGGCCCGCCGCCGCCGCCCGCCACGGCGATCGTCAGGTAGGCGTTTGCCCCCACCGGCTTGTTCACGTCAAATTGAATATCCCAGTGCCCCACGTTCGCCTGCGCGAAATACCAGTCCTCGGCCTCCTTGCTCTTGCCGATGATAAACGTCAAATCTGCCGGCACCTGCTCGATCCACTTCACGTTCCGCGGCTGATCGCCGAATTTGTACTCGCCCGCGAGCCCATCCGATTTTCCCACCTGCCAGAGAAACTGGTTGTGCCTGGTCGTCTTCCACTCCACCTGGCCCAAGTCCGTCGTCCCCTCGCCAGCCTTGATGACAATGCCATCTTTTTCCAGCTCATCAGTGATCGATCCCTCGCGGGGCCACGCGTAGAGGGCATAGTTCCCCGGACGCACGTTCGGCAGCGTGAAGTTGCCGTTCGCGTCCGCCTTGGTATAGAAAATGAAATCGCCGCCCTGCGTGTACACATTGTCCCCCGGCCGCGCAAGGCATACCCAGGCATTCGCGACCGTCTGCTTTTCGCCGGGATCGCTCAGGTGAATCCGCCCCGTCACCGTCTGCCGCTTGGTTGGGTATAGGGGTTCATCGACCCACGTGTAGGGCCACTTGGCTTCTTCAGCAGCCGCCTGCTTTTTAGCGTCCGCCACGAGCGCATCTTCTGTCGGGGCGCTGTTCATATACACCAGCCATGGCCCAAACATCTTGGCCTTGCCATTCGTCGCCGGTCCTCCGCCGCTGAAATGGCCGCCGCCCAGATAATTCAAAATCAAGGCGTCCTGGTGCACCACAAGCTCCTCCCGATAGGGGCCGCCCGCGTAATATTCCTTCGACACCGGAATGAACCACGCCCCGAACCCATGCCCGAAATGCCCCCACATCGACGATTCGCTGAAATAGGTCACGTAGTCGTACTTCTGATAGACCGTCCCATCGGGCAGCTTCCAGGTCTCATCCTGCAGATTCGGCATCTTCTGCAGATCGGCATACTTCGGCTGTACGCCTACATGCTCCACCGTCCACGCGTGATCCAGCAGGTCTCGGTCGAACCGGTACATCGTCCGCATCTCCCCGCCCGCATTGGGTGTGTTCACGATGGCATACGAATACACACCGCTGATCCCCGGCACCATCACAAAGTGCTCTTCCAGTGCCAGCCGCCCGCGACCGCCGCCACGTGCCGGAGTCTCCGGCGCCGGCTTTTCGCTATACCCAAAGTCCGCGCTCGTGCCATCATCAATCACGGCAAAGTGCACCAGCTCGGGCGTGTTCTTGATGATTTTGATCTGCGTGGCCCACAACCGCCCGCTGCTCGCCCCATACTCATAGTAAAAGGTCCGGCCATGATCCACATCCCGCGGCTCGACGCCATGCAGATTGTGGGCAATCTCCTTGTCTCCCACCTTCACCGACGTCGCGCTGAAATCCCCCAGCGTGTCCTTGCCGAACGTCAACGACACCTTGCCATTGGCCAGCACCAGCGACTGAATGTCGTCGCACTTGTAATTGCCCACCTTCGCGGGCTGGCCGTTCATCAGCATCGTGAGGTCGGCCGCCCATGCGCCTCGCACGCCCCCACCCACCGCCGCCATCAATGCCACGACCGCAACCGCTTGTATACGCTGCATTCACGATTCTCCTGTTGAAATGTACTCCCAAGTCTAACGCAGACGCCCAGCGAAACATGCACGCGCGCAGCGGATCGGCCCGCGGCTGCCGATTCGCTGCGTTACGCCACCGCTGGGAGCCCAAATGGGGACGCCCGGGAACCCGTGAATTTTATTGTTCGTGAAAAGCTGTTGACGACGCGGCGGGGGTTCGATTACTGTATGTGGAGTTCTGGAGCTAAATATCAAGATAAGGGTTCCATCGTGCTTTTTGTCGTCTCAACCAGGCACACTTTCCCTACTTCCGCGGCAACCGCGAGGTCTTTGGATCGCAGCGGGTTAGCGGTGATCGCCGGCCTCGCGGTGGTTGTTGTGCTGGCATCCTTCGAAGCCTTCGCAGGGCGGTTCACCCAAATGTCGGCATTGCGAAGCGTCACGGCGGGTGCTGCAGACATGAGCCTCATGGGAAGCCCTGCCCTGGCGTCGGCGGCGGTGCAAATGGTGGCAGCAGCGATGCTGTATGCGGCTTCGCGCCAGGTTTTTGGAAATCACCGGCTGGTGCCTTGGGTGAACTGCGTGGCAATGGCATACGTTGTCGGCGCTTTGGGGGTTGATGCGTTGGCGATCACCCTGCCGCGGGCGTCCGCCCAGTTGTATGGCGCGGGCCTGCTGGGGGGCATGCTGGGTTTGATAGGGGCCACGCTGTTGTTTCAGCAATTGCGTTTGTCATGGCCGTCACACGCACAGCACCATGCTCGCGAGTCCCTGCTCGTCGCGGCCGCGGGAATGCTGGTGCTGCAAAATGTGCTGGCGCTCGGCGGCATCTGGATGCTGTTGACCGACCCGGGCCACGCGCTGATGTCGGCGGCCATGGTGGGACTTCTGCAGCAGCTGGTGGTGCTGAGCGTGCCACTGCTGCTGACATTGGCGGTATTTCCGCGCCCCTTCTCGAACGTCCTGCTGATCCTGTGGATCTGGGCAAGTGTCGTGGGATGCGTCCAGGTCTTTGGGACCCTGCTTCAACTTCCCAACTCCGCCTCTGGCGATATGAATTTCCGGGCGATTGGAAGTGGGGCGGCCTGGGCTGGCTTGATGCTTGTCGTGGCGCTGCTCCAAAGCCGACCCATCCGAAGGGAACGGTCTCTGCACGTGGCGGCCATCCTATTGCTGGCGGACAGCCTGCGGTTCGTCGGCCTGTTCCGGGCCGACCCGTCGACGGTGGGGCGGGTTGCATGGGCCTTGGAAGGTGCCGGACTTTTGTGGGCCGCGATGAATGTCTGGCCGGGACTCTTCCGAAATCACTCGATGGAACGGCCAGGCCGAGAGAGCAACGCATCAACAGCAATCGCTTTTGAAAAGTCTTTCAGGAGATCTGTCACATGAAAGTTCAACCAGCCTGGACATTCCCGACCGGTACCGGCAAGCGCGGCGCGCTCGCCGTGCTGCTGGGCCTGACGACAGTGTTGGGGGCCTGCAGCAAATCCTCCGACCTCGATGATGACACGCCAGCCCCCGCCAAGTCCAGCAGCACCGGGGGTGGAGATTCGATACAAGCCATCGCCAAGGAGCGTGGGCTGAGTCCGGACGACATCACCGCGGCCCTCAAGACCTACACCCCGTCGGGCACGCATGATCCTTACATCATGTTCGCGTCTGGCGGCCACTCCGGACAGGTGTTCGCCATCGGCGTGCCATCGATGCGTATTCTGCGATCGATCGGCGTCTTCACGCCCGAGCCATGGCAGGGCTGGGGCTATCCGGTGGAAAAGGACATTATTAGTGCCGGCGATTCCGACACCACGCCGCTGACGTGGGGCGATTCGCACCATCCGGCGATCAGTCAGACCAACGCCGAATATGACGGCCAATTCCTGTTCATCAATGACAAGGCTAACGCACGGGTGGCGGTCATCGACCTCAAGGATTGGATGACCAAGCAGATCGTGAAGAATCCGATCATTCTCAACGATCACGGCGGAACGATGGTGACGCCCAACACGGATTACATCATCGAAGGTGGCCAGTACGGGGCCCCGCTGGGTTGGTCCTACGCCTCGATCGATGATTACCAAAAGAGCTACCGTGGGGCGGTGACATTCTGGAAATTTGATCGCGCCAAGGGACGGATCGACGTCGATCAGTCGTTCGCCATGGAACTTCCGCCGTACGGACAAGATCTGTTCATGTCTGGCCGGCTGGTCAGTGATGGCTGGGTTTTCGGCAATTCGTTCAATACCGAAATGGCGACCGGCGGCGACCTTGAGGGCAAGCCGCCCATGGAAGCCGGCGCCTCGCAGCGTGACATGGATTACATGCACATCATCAATTTGAAAGCGGCGGAGGCCGATTTCAAGGCCGGCAAGTTTGAAAAAATGAAAGGCTTCCCGGTCATCCGCCTTACGACCGCGATCCAGGATGGGCTGCTCTACTTCGCCCCCGAACCCAAGAGCCCCCATGGTGTCGATGTTTCGCCCAAGGGTGAATTCATCGTGGCCTCGGGAAAACTCGATCCGCACGTGACCGTCTACAGCTTCGCCAAGATTCAACAAGCCATCAAGGACAAAAAGTCCACGCCCGATGTCTTCGGCGTGCCGGTGCTTGATTATGACTCGATCAAAGAGGCGCAGGTTGAAGTGGGCCTCGGACCTCTGCACACGCAGTTTGATGACAAGGGCTATGCGTACACTTCGCTGTTCCTCGATTCGATGGTCGCCCGATGGACGCTGGGAGGCAACTACTCGTCGCTGCACCCGGAGGGTCCCTGGAAGGTTGTCACGAAAATCCCGGTTCAATACAACGTCGGCCACATCTGCATTCCCGGCGGCGACACCGCCAAGCCTGATGGAAAGTACCTCGTCAGCCTTAACAAGTGGTCCATCGACCGGTTCTTCCCCACCGGCCCGCTGCTGCCACAAAATCTGCAGCTCATCGATATCTCTCAGGGCGGCGACAAGATGCAGATCCTCTACGACCTGCCGATGGGTATCGGGGAACCGCACTATGCCCAGATGATCAGTGCCGACAAACTCAAACCTTACACCGTGTATCCGGAAATCGGATGGGATGTGAATTCCGGCAAAGTTGATCCCGACGCCGCCCTCCCTGGAAAAGAGCGCATCGAACGCCGGGATGGCGCGGTGCACGTCTACATGACCGCCGTGCGAAGTCACTTCAGGCCCGACCAGGTCGTCGTCAATAAGGGCGACAAGGTGGTCTGGCATATCACCAACGTGGAGCGCACGCAGGACGCCACCCACGGCTTCGCAATCTCTGGCTACAACATCAACTTGAGCATTGAACCGGGACGCGCGGAAACCTTCACCTTCGTCGCCGATCGATCCGGCGTGTTCCCCTTCTATTGCACCGAGTTCTGCTCGGCGCTGCATCTGGAAATGGCCGGCTACCTGCTGGTCAAGCCGTAGTTGGCGAGGCGAGCCCCACTCGATCTGGGGTGGGGTTCGCCAAACCAGCCTTCACGGCAACATTTTCCTGGAGGACCAAATGGTTACCTACATCAAGACCTGGTTTCTAGGACCGCGCGTCGAATGGTCGGAATTGCACCGCGCCAAATTCAGATACCTTCTGCCCACTCTGTTGCTCGTTCTTGCCGGGGTCCTCCTCCTTGTCTCCTGCACGAAGCCCTACTGGTCGATGACCCTCTTTGCACCGCAATATCCCAAGGGATTGACCGTCACGGCCTATCTCACGCATCTCACCGGGGACGTGCAGGAAATCGACGGGTTGAATCATTACATCGGCATGGCCCCCCTTGAAAAGGGCGGCCAGTTCGAACGTTCAACGGCCATTGGCATGATTATCGTACTGGCTTGTCTGCTGGGTGCAGCCATCCTCGTACACACCCGTTGGGCGGCGCTCCTGGCGCTTCCCGCCCTGATCTTTCCGCTGCTATTTCTGGCGGATCTTCAGTTCTGGCTCTATCACTTTGGAAATCATCTTGACAAGCATGCCGCGCTTTCGAGCGCCATTAAACCTTTCACGCCGGTGGTCTTGGGACCGGGAAAGGTGGGCCAGTTCAAGACCATCGCCAGCGCGCAAATGGGCCTGCATCTTGCGGCTTGCGCGTCGGTCGTTCTTATTGTGGCCCTGTTTTTCCATCGCCGCGCGTACAAGCCGCTGTTCGACGCCCGCAAGCAGGCCGCGGGAAAGAGCGAAGGGTAATATATGATAACCAACGCTCGAGCTCTCCTTCGGCCGCGGACCCTTCTCGCAGGCTTCATCCTCTTGTTAGCGCTGCCCGGCACACTCCATGCCCAGAACCGGGAGAATGCGCCGTTTGATCTGTCGGCAGCCATCGCCGGGGCCTCTATTGGCGAAACGCTTCACGTTCCGGCTGGTACCTATCACGGGCCACTGACCATCGACAAAAGTGTCACGCTCATCGCCGATGGACAGGCCATCATCACCGGTCGCGGCAACGGTGATGTGGTGATTATCAAGGCGCCGCACGTGACCTTCCGAGGATTCACTATCCGCGCCAGCGGCGACAGCCTGGACCACGAGAATGCCGGCATTTCCGTGGCCGGCGATCATGTCACCCTGGAAAACAACACCCTTGAGGACGTGCTCTTCGGCATCTATCTCCGTTATGCCCCCAACGGCATTATCCAAGGGAACACCATTGGGGGGAAAAAGCTTCCTCTCCCGCGCCGCGGCGATGGTCTTCGCATCTTTGAAAGCGCGGATTGCCTTATTGAAAATAATCGGATCCGCGACACCCGCGATGTCATCATGTGGTTCTCCAATGGCCAGAAGGTCAGAAACAACACGGTTACCGGCAGCCGCTACGGTCTGCATTTCATGTTCAGTGACAACGTCCTGCTGGAAGGCAACCACACCGAAGGAAATTCCGTCGGCACCTACATGATGTACAGCCACAACCTCACCCTCATCGGCAACCGCTTCATCCGCAATCGCGGGCCCAGCGGGTATGGTATCGGTGTAAAGGAAGTTGACGGAATCCAGGCCACGGAAAATATCTTTGCGGGCAACCGCATCGGAATCTACATCGACAATTCACCGGCCCGGGTGGATCTCCACCACATCTGGAGCCACAACGCCTTCATCGTCAACGATATCGGCGTCGCGCTCCTGCCGAATGTCCGGCGCAATACGTTCACGGAAAACAATTTCATCGACAACTTCGAGCAGGTGGCCATCCTCGGTTCAGGAGAACTGCAGGATGACCATTTTTCTGCCGACGGACGCGGGAATTTCTGGAGCGACTACCGCGGTTACGACATCGCGGGCCACGGCGTGGGTTCCCAGCCCTACCGTTCGCAGAGTCTCTTTGAAAATCTCATGGACCGCGAACCGCGCCTGCGCATGTTTATGTTCTCTCCCGCGCAGCAGGCCGTGGAGTTGGCTTCGCGGGCCTTCCCGGCGTTCACACCCCGGACCAAGTTCGTCGACGAACACCCGCTTATGGAGGCTGTGACAATGGCCGGTCAGACTTCGGATCACGCCTTTTCGTGGTGGTCACTGCTGCCTGCCGCCGCACTCACTTCCGGCCTGCTGATGGTGGGGCGGCGGCGCAGGCAACTGCCCTCTTCAGACACACCGGGTTGCACGCCGGCTGCAGTGCCTGGGGAATGCATGACCGCCCCTGTTGGCAAGTCTCTGACGGAGCCTCTTGCACCAGAACAAAAACCCGCGGAAATCGCACAAATTCCACCGATCGTCTTAAGCGTCCGAAATCTATCAAAATCATTTCGCGCCTTCCGCGCTTTGGACGATGTGTCATTTGACCTTCGCCGTGGCGAAGCCCTGGCGATCTGGGGGGCGAATGGTGCCGGGAAAACCACCGCCATTAAGTGCATCCTCGGATTGCTTAAGGGCAAAGGCGATATCGACGTCTGCGGCCACAACCAGCGTCGCAACAGCAAAGCCATTCGACGCGCCATCGGTTACGTGCCGCAGGAGTTGAACCTCTATGACGACCTCAGCGCTATGGCGGTCCTGCGCTTCTTCGCGTCTCTGAAGCGTGCGCCCCTGTCACGCATCGGCGAAGTGCTGGCCGAGGTCGGGCTCCAGGCGCACGGCGGCAAGCGCGTCAGCGAACTCTCGGGCGGCATGAAACAACGCCTCGCACTGGCGGTAGCGCTTCTCGCGGACCCGCCCTTGCTGGTCCTTGACGAGCTGACCTCAAGCCTGGACGCGCAATCACGCCGCACATTCGTGCAGTTGCTCAATACCCAGAAGCATATGGGAAAAACAATTCTCTTCATCAGCCATCGCCTCGAAGAAGTGGAGGCCCTCGCCGATCGCGTGCTGATTCTGGAGAACGGGCGGCTGGCGCAGATTTGCACCGCTGGCGAACTCACCGTTGCCCTTGGTCTGTATGTCCGATTGAAAGTGATGCTTGCTGAGGAATTCATCGACCCCGCCATGCGCGTCCTCACCGCGGCCGGATATTCCACCTCGCGCAATGGCCACGGGGTGTTCGTGGAGGTTGATCCGCTGCAGAAAGGTCAGCCGCTTGGAGAATTGCATCGCCACGGCCTGATGGTCCGCGATTTTGAAGTTCAAGAGATGGATCGCGTCGTCGTTGCTGACACCGCGCATCCGGGAGCAAGCCATGGAAATGCATAATATCCTGCTGATTGCCCGCAAGGAGCTTCGTGACTCACTTAAGAACCGATGGTTCCTGCTCTACACAATCTCCTTCACGTTGCTCACGCCGCTCCTCGCAAGGGTGTCGATGGCGGACACCCAGATCTCCGGCGTCTCGGGCTTTGGCCGCACGACCGCGGGCATGGTCAATTTGATCCTGATGATCGTGCCGCTGATGGGCCTGACCACCGGCGCCGGCTCAATCGCCGGCGAGCGGGAACGTGGAACGCTTGCCTATCTCCTTTCTCAACCGGTGTACCGCTCGGAAATTCTGCTGGGCAAATTCCTTGGGCTTTGGGCCGCAACCGCCCTCGCGCTGCTGCTGGGGTTTGCTGCCAGCGCCGTAATGATTGTCGGCCAGGGAAGCGCGGAGGCCATCTGGGGATTTGTCCGCCTCGCTGGTTTTACCGCCCTGCTCGCCGCGGCCATGATCGCCCTTGGGCTGTTCATCTCTGCGATCTCGCGCCGCACGTCCGTGGCGACCGGCATCGCTGTGTTCCTCTGGCTGCTGCTGGTCCTGGTAAGCGATCTTGGCCTCATGAGCGCGGTGATGGCCTTTCACGTCCGAGTGGAAACGCTCTTCTACCTGACCACTGCCAATCCGCTTGAAGCGTTCAAGCTTTCCGTTCTCGGCAGCATCCACTCCAGCCTTGACGTGCTCGGGCCAGCCGGACTGTTCGCCACTCAAACCTACGGCACGTGGCTGCCCTGGATCTTCGTCGGCGCCCTCCTTGCCTGGATCATCGGCCCCCTCGTTGCGGCCCAGGCATGCCTTTCAGGAACGGGTGAAGCATGACGCCGCGCCTCATGCCTCACGCAGCCCTGACCGCAATCATCGCGCTGGCCCTTGGGGCCTGCAAGACCAACAGTTCTGGGCCGCCGAACATACTTTACGGGCAGGACGTTTGCGCAGATTGTGGAATGATCATCTCCGACGAGCACTTCGCCGCCGCCATTGCCGAAACGGACGATGGGGCGGGGCCGGCTCTCATCTTCGACGATATCGGATGCATGCTCGCGTACCAGAAGGAGCATGAGGTCAACCCCAAGCGGCAACGGTACGTGCATGACTATGCCTCTGGCGCGTGGATCAACGCGGAGAGCGCCTTCCTCATCAAGTCCGACAGCATCGCCACACCGATGGCCTCGGGCCTGATCGCCTTCCGCCAGCGCGCCCTGGCCCAGGTGGCCTTGCGCGATGCCGCCCAGCATCCACAGACCTATTCCGAATTGCTCACGCCTCCTGACGCCGAACGACCCGCCTCGACTTCTTCAAAAAGGTGACCTTCCATGTCCCTCCTTGAATCCCCCACGGTGGTTGACCGTGAATCCACGCATCTCGCCCACCAATACGACACCTCGGAGCAACAACAGGATGCTTCCAAGCTGGGCATGTGGATCTTCCTCACCACCGAAATAATGCTGTTTTCCGGCCTGATGTGTGCCTACGCAGTCTTCAAGATGACAAAGCCCGACATCTTTGCGTGGGGTCATCACATCCTCGACATTCCGCTGGGCGCGATCAACACCATCGTGCTGATTACCAGCAGCTTTACCATGGCGTGGGCCGTGCGGGCCGTGCAACTTGATCAACGCCGCCTGGCCATTGTTCTGATGATTTCCACGATCGTCTGTGGGCTGGGTTTCCTCGGTATCAAGGCCATTGAGTACACCGACAAGATCCATTATGGCCTCGTGCCGGGCGCCGCCTTTAAGCCGAACATGCGCTATGTGGCGACCCGCTTCGGCGTCTCGCGCGCTCAACTTCGCAAGATGGTCCAGCCGCCAACGATCGAAACCGTCATCCCCCTGTTTCCCGCAGACGCGACCCGCGGAAAAATTGCGTTCGACAGCACCTGCTACAGCTGTCACGGCCTCAACGGTGCGGGCCTCACCAACCTCGGCGCCAACCTCCGTACCAGCAAGTTCGTCGCCGGCAAGACGGATGAGGCTCTTCTCGCATTCATCAAATCGGGCCGCTTGCCGACCGATCCCGAGACCGTCCTGAAGCTGACGATGCCTCCCAAAGGTGGAAATCCCTCCTTGAATGACCGCAACCTCGCCGACGCCGTTGCCTACATCCGTACCCTGCAGAAGGATGAGAAGGAACACCCCGGTGCCGCGGAGCAAGTCGCGGTGGGGGTCCTCCCCAAAAGTTTCATCGCTCCAGCAGCTGTGGGCCCGGAGGGCTTCGCTCAGCCAGCGCTACGGCACCCGCCCACAAGCCTCGATGAGTTTAACCCCCCACACAACGAACAGCTTTTCTTCAGCATCTATTTCCTCCTGACCGGGTTGCATGGGATCCACGTGATCATCGGCCTTGGGATCATTACATGGCTTCTCATCGGAACTTGGCGCGGCAGCATCAGTTCCAACTACTCCACCCCCGTGGATCTGGGGGGACTCTACTGGCATCTTGTCGATATCATCTGGATCTTCCTGTTTCCCTTGATCTATCTGCTGAAATAGACCGACGTTCGCGACAGCGGTGGGACACCGGGCCATGGAGACTCACCCGTGAGGCCGCTGTGGCCTGTCCACAAGCCACCCGCAGGCGGCTTCTCCAACGCGACGCCCGATGGCTCTCGCAGCGTTTAACGCCTAAAGCTCCGTGAATTGCATCACGCTGCCCGTTGGGCGTCGTTCGTCGGCATAACGTACGTCTGACACAAATATCCCGCCCATCTGCCTGCGCACGGCGACGGCATCAAACGACGCTGCGCTCTGGTGCTCGAGTGCGGCAAGGAGATCGCCGGCAATTTGTCCTTCGCTCCGGGCTTCTCTGAATGGCAAGATGGCGCGTTCGAAATGTTGCAGATGGTTCCTGGCGCTCAGAAATGTGCCGCTCTTTTCGGCCCATGGTGTCGCGGGCAGTGCAACATCTGCCTTCGCAGTCACTCCATTGGACAGGGCATCGATTGCCACGACAAACTTGTCGTCAAACGCACGCTGCAACTCGTCGCTCATCCACGGGTCAGGATAATTGCCGGTGACCACGAGGCTGCCGCACTTGCTATGCGCATCAGCGAGCATGCTGAGACATTCGGCGTAACTGAATACATGTCCCGGCGCCGAGACTTCCGGCGCGTTGCCGGATGAATCTGCGTGAGGTGACGACGCTGATGCTGTGGAGCCCGCGACAAGTTCCAGGGCCTTCCGCACGCCGCGACTGTTCGGGCATTTCTCAGCAAAAATCGTGTACTCGCCGGGAATGGTTTTGTCCTGCCCCCGCATCGGAATAGGGCCGACGCCCAGCACCGCGGCGGGATCGAAGCTGCGGAGTGTGTGGCCGAGCAGATAGGCATCCTCGCACGAGAGCATCGGGCTGACCAGCAGCATTAAAGATCCTGGACCGCGAGCCTTCACGATGTTCACAAATCGCTCGCAGAGCTTCGACAGCGCCC